>NZ_JBQQCO010000002.1:0-237900 GCF_052246295.1 Piscibacillus sp. B03
CCTTCGGTATTTTCGAGGTCATTGTTTCGTGACGTGACACTCTCTATACTACCAAGGAGGGCTTTTTTTGTGTAACTCCAAATAACCTCATCTAGGGTCAATTTTTCTTATTACAGGAATGCTCCTTTAAATAAAGTAAAATAGGGTACCTGACATGGTCGCCATAAATAAGACTGAGAAAATGAACGCAATGACTAATTTCTTTTCAAATATGGAATGCAGTAAAGTTAACTCTGGTAAGCTAGCACCTGAAGAACTAATCATAATTGCCATAACGGGCCCTAGTGCCATACCTTTAATGATCATGATATTTGCAATTTGAATCATGGTTGATAGTCGAATATATAAAGGTATTCCAACTATTGCAGCAATTGGAATTAACCACCATTCATTTCCTCCAAATGTATTAGCAATCCAATGAGTAGGAACTGCTCCATGTATGATAGATCCAATTAGAGCACCCATAATTAGGTAAGGGTAGGCGGTTTTCATAAGCTTTTTGGTTTCGAACCATGAGGCTTTAATACTGAACTTCTTTTCATTTAGAGATGTATTTTTAAAAACAAATGATTTCACTGCTTTTTCAAAACCGAATTTTTCTAAAGAGATACTTACGAAAATTGATAACACAGACGTAATACCTGCATAAACGACTGATACTTCCCAACCGAAAAGCACTGTCATGATTGTTAAAATAGTTGGGTCTAGAACAGGAGAAGCAAATAGAAAAACCATCACTAAACCAAATCGCATTTTGTTTTGTAACATTGAAGCAACTACTGGAATCGTCGAGCAAGAACAAAAAGGTGTTATAAAAGCAAGGAAGATTGCTAAGATAGAGCCAGTGAATATGTTAGCTCGATTAAGTTTATACTCTAACTTTTTATATGGAATTACGTTTTGAATTAGGTTTACTAAAAATGAAACGACAATAAATAATATAGTTAATTCCATTGCAATTAATAAAAAGCTTTTAATATCTCAATAAACATGATCATCACCTCAATTTATTTGTAATTTGCAACTAAATATTTATTGAAAACCTCCGACTAGGGAGGTCATTGAACATTTCTCATAGCTTTATTTAATAGATCTATTGAATGCGTTACTATTTGGCGTTCTTGATCGTTTAATTGGTCAAGAATCTCCTCTAAGTTATGATTCATGTATTGATCAATGTCACGTTCAAGTTTAATACCTTTTTCAGTTAATTGAAGTATTTGTACCCTTTGATCTTCTGGATGAGGCTTTTTAACGAGGTAGCCTTTATTAATTAACGATTTTACTTGGCGACTAAAAGTTGTAATGTCTACCCCTAACGCACTAGCGACATCTCGCATTGAAGGGTTATGTTGTCTTGTAACTTCAAAAAGAATATGACTCTGTTGAACACTAATGTCTTGCTCACAACATTGCTCACAACATTGTTCATTTAATAGTCCATAGCGTCGAACAACCAATTGAAATAAAGTTCTCAAATTTTCTTGACTCATGTTCATCACCTCATAATTTATTTATACACTAATTAGTTGTAAAATGCAACTAATTTTAATAAAAAATAAATAAACCCTCTAACTCTTATGAAAGAGCAGAGGGTTTCAAGGAAACTATTAACGTGAGTAGAACTCAACGATAAGCGCTTCGTTAATTTCTGATGGTAACTCAGAACGTTCAGGGTAGCGGTTATAAGTCGCTTCCTTCTTATCAGCATCGAATGTTAAGTACTCAGGTACGAAGTTGTTAACTTCGATTGCTTCTGCAATGATGTCAAGATCCTGTGATTTCTCACGTACACCAATTACTTGACCAGGTTTAATACGGTAAGATGGGATGTCAACACGACCACCATCAACAGTAATGTGACCATGACTAACTAACTGACGAGCTTGACGGCGAGTACGTGCAAGACCAGCACGATATACAAGGTTGTCTAAGCGAGATTCAAGTAAAATCATGAAGTTCTCACCATGAACACCTTTCATTTTAGCTGCGTCGTCAAAGATACGACGGAATTGACGTTCAGTTAAACCATACATGAAACGAAGCTTTTGCTTCTCTTGTAACTGAAGTCCATATTCAGATTGTTTTTTACGCTGGTTCGGACCATGCTGACCCGGAGCGTAAGGGCGTTTTTCTAACTCTTTACCTGTACCAGTTAGAGAAATACCGTAACGACGTGATTTTTTCCATAGAGAGCCTGTGTAACGTGCCACGAGCGTCTCCTCCTTTATATATTAATTTTGCATAAAATAAAAAGGATGTGTCCCACACCATGCTCATTTTGCATTCATGTATCTTCGCTCCAGCAGCAGAGAGTTACGCGATACACCTCATCTAGAGGTACAAAATGATTACATAGCAAGTTCACCTAAGCTGCCTTTTATTTTACACAAAGGATATTATATGAAAAATTAGCGGAGGAGTCAAGTGTTTAGTGGAAGATTATAAGATCACTTTACGTATGTTTCTAATGGAAACCTCGTGCTCACCTATCATTTCAAAGAATGTGCCTTGGTTCTGCTTCATTTCATTTACTTCTTCTTTTGTTTCAAGAACGGCTTGTTTAATAACGCTTTGCTCTTCTTTTAGATGGGATAAATCTTCATAAATTGGCTTGAGGTCGTCTTTAGTGGCAAAGTTCTTAAGGTCGTCTTTAGTAGCAAAGTTCTTAAGGTCGTCTTTAGTGGCAAAGTTCTTAAGGTCGTCTTTAGTAGCAAAGTTCTTAAGGTCGTCTTTAGTAGCAAAGTTCTTAAGGTCGTCTTTAGTAGCAAAGTTCTTAAGGTCATCTTTCGTAGCAAAGTTCTTGAGTTCGTTCCTGAGTTCTTGTAGGTCATCTTTAGTAGCGAAGCTCTTAAGATCATCCTTCGTCAAAAACTGAGACATGGACTCTTGTGTGGCTTTAAGCTCGTCCCTCATTAATTGTTGGTTCGTCTCAAGTGATGTGACCCTTACGTTTAGACTTTGGAGTTCAGCTAATATTAAATCCAGTTTTTCTTCAGACATAATATTGTCTCCTCTCAAAAACATAATATTTATTATACCACGATTTAGTCGAAAAATGGCACAAAAAAACACCAACTTTTTATGAAAAAATTGGTGCTAAATGTGATGTTAGAGATGTTTTTTTAACGTTTCGACAAATGCCTCTAGGTACTTTTGGTCTACTTCATCAAAACGGTTTTTGACAGGACTATCAATATCTAAAACGCCGAATACTTGATTATCCATGATAATTGGAACTACAATTTCCGATTGACTCTGAGCGTCACAAGCAATGTGGCCCGGAAACTGATGGACATCCGGAACTAACATAGTTTTACATTGAGCAGTTGCAGTTCCACAAACACCTTTTCCGTCGGCGATCCTAACACAGGCTGGTAATCCTTGAAACGGCCCTAGGACAAGTTCACCGTCTTTCATTAAGTAAAACCCAACCCAGTTTACCGTATCTAAAAATTGATTTAAAAGGGCACTTGCGTTAGAAAGGTTAGCTACTAAGTCTGTTTCACCTTCTAACAGACTATCTAATTGTTTTACGAGTAACTCATAATTTTCTTCTTTTGTGCCACTGTATTTCATAGCTTCAAACATCTTGATACGCTCCTTTATTATAATCTGGTAAAATGATGTCATAAATTCATTTAATTTAAAAGGTATTTTGAAATTACAATAGAATATAACAAACAAAGAGGTGATGATATGTCAGAACATAGTACTAAACAAAGAATTATGGATGCTGCCGCACAATTGTTTTATTATAAAGGTTTTAATGGTACATCCGTTAGAGCCATCACCGAAAAAGCGAATGTCAACGTATCTTCTATAAGTTATCATTTTAAAAATAAACAAGGGTTAATAGAATTTATGACTGTTGATTATTTTGAAAAATATTTGGATCTATTAGAAGAAATCACTCAAGGTGAAGAATCACTATCCAATCCGAAAGCATTATTCAATTCTATTGAACAAATTATACATTACAAATACGAACGTTTTCAATTTAGTTGTTTTATTCAAAGAGAGCTTTCATTAGATAACATGTTTATAAGGGAATTGTTTTCTACATACGTTGCAAAGGAAAAGTATCTGTTTAAAAAATTATCTAAAAGCTTATCAGAAGAATGGGGATTGGCCACTGTTGAACAAGATGTTCTTTATATTCAATTGAAGAGTCTTATTAACGGACCATTCGTTTATGCACATGATTGGCAAGACCATTATCATTGGGATCAAAGTGGAGAAATGTTTATTAAAAAGTATATGACTACATTTAGAAAATGGTTTTTTGGAAAAGTTAGCGTGTAAAAATTGACTTTTTATGTTGAAAAACCTAAAAATATGGCAAATTTAGCCGATAAATATGATATTATATAATAAAGGAAATTGTCGTATAGTGTTAGGGGGCTTCTTATGGAACTTGTAATCGCGATAATCATTGTAGCAATTGTTCTATTTATTATAGTTGGTGCCGTCATGCGAAAGAAAGTGTATCAAAGAGTTGATGCAATGGAAGAGAAAAAAGTCCTGTTAATGAATCGTCAAGTTGCCGATGAAATGAGTAAGGTTAGAGACCTTAATTTAACCGGTGAGACTGAGTCATTATTTGAGTCATGGCGTGACGAATGGGATGAAATAAATGATGAGGTCTTTTCTAATGTAGAAGAGGACTTGTTAGATGCAGAAGAATCAGCTGAACGATACCGTTTCGGTAAAGCCTTTCGAATTTTAAATCATATCGAACGTGAATTAAATCAAGTTGAAAAAACAATCGATGACATTTTTAATGAAGTCGACCGCCTCCTTCATTCAGAAAAAGATAGTCGAGAAGAAATTGAGAAAATCAAACCTCGAATTAGTGAGGTGCGGAAAGTTGTGCTTCAAAATGGGTATCAACTTGGTAAGTCTGAAGTGGTCTTTGAAGTCGAATTAGATGATATTGAAAATGAATTGAAAGAGTATGAAACGTTAACTGCTTCAGGAAATTATACTGACGCGCAACAATTAGCCCAGAAATTGAGTGGACAATTAAAGGAACTAGAGCGTAAAGTACATAGTTTTCCAGAGTTATATCGTTTATGTAAACAATCCCTTCCAGAGGATTTAGACCATCTTCAAAATGGTATTCGTGAAATGAAAGATGAAGGTTATCAAGTTCAATTACTGGGATTGGATAAAGAGATCCAAACTCACCATGAAACTTTAATTAAAATCATTGAAGAGTTGAATAAAGGTCAAGATGATGGTGTTAATGATAAAATTGAACAAATCAAGAATAGAATTATTGAGATTTATGATGAACTTGAAAAAGAAGCTCTAGATAAAAATTTTGTAATTCAGAAGTTAGAAAAAATGAATCAACAGTTGGAACTTGCAACAGAACGTTTTTCGGAAATCAAAAATAACGTTCTCGAAGTGAAAGAGAATTATCACTTAAATGATGAAAAGTATGAAAAGCAATACCAATTAGAAAAATCTTTAGACCGATTGAATAAAGAAGCTGAAAGAATTCAAGCAATGGTTGAAAATGAAGAAGAATTATTTTCAACGATTAGAGTCGAGGTAGAGAATTGGTTTGCAGATTATGAAGATTGGAAAGAACCATTGGAGCAATTTGATGAGTTTTTACATAATTTACGTAAAGACGAGTTAGATGCTCGAGATCGAATTAGTAATTTAAAAAATGAGATTATTCGTATTCGTCAACAATTACAAAAAAGTAATTTGCCAGGCATTCCTCATTATATTAATGAGTTGGTTAGTGAAGGCAGACATGCTGTGGTGAATTCTATAGAAGCACTTGAGGAACAACCATTAAACATTGATCGTGTAAATGATTCAATCGAGAAAGCAGAAAAAATTGTTGGAACTGCAGTTGAACAAACAGGATTGTTGTTGGACCAAGCTCAATTAGCCGAGATGGTCATCCAATATGCGAATCGCTATCGTTCACAATATCCATTACTCGCTGCACAAATTTCAGAGTCTGAAGCTGCATTTTTAAATTATGATTACGAATTAGCTTTAGAAAAGTCGTCTAAAGCACTTGAAGAAGTTGAGCCTGGAGCCATCAAACGTTTAGAAGAAGTGTTATCAAGTACTTCTGTTACATCATAAGTAGGGAGAGGTGAGTCTGATGGATCGAATTATTATTAGCATAGTAAGTGTTTTATTTATTGCAACGTGGACAACTGTTATATTACTTTTTGTACAGACGCAAGATGATTCATTAGTTGTCAAGAACCACAATGAAGTTCAAACTATGACGATTCATGCTAAAGATTCAACCTCATTTTACGTATTGACAGAACGAACTTCGGAAAATGTTCCTACTTTGCAAGAAATGGTGAATAAACGAGACGATCAGGGAGTCTCTATAGATGAATTACTTGATTTTTTCGATTTAGAAACTCAAGACGAAACTGCTCCTAATTCTTAATGGGGCAGTTTTTTATTGTTTAATTTATAATGGTTGAAAGAGAGACAAAATTCATGTTAATATTATTCGATGCAAAAAGTCGATGATGGGAGTCTGACAATGATTTATTTAGATAACAGTGCCACAACGAAACCATCCCAAGAAGTCTTAAAATCATTTCAAACGGTGGCAATGAAATATTTTGCCAATCCATCTTCTATTCATGAAGCTGGTGGTGAAGTTGAAAAACTTCATCAAAAGGCAAGAAATCAAATTGCAACGTTATTAAAAATTCATGAAGATGAAGTCATTTTCACTTCTGGTGGTACAGAGAGTAATAACTTAGCGATTAAAGGGATTGCACATGCTCATGTAAATAGAGGGAATCATATTATTACAACTAAAATAGAGCACCCGGCTGTTTTGCAAGTGTGCAAAGATTTAGAAGAGCAAGGCTTCGAGGTTACTTATTTGCCTGTGAATTCTTCAGGTATTATTAATATGGATGATTTGAAACAAGCATTAACCGAGAAGACCATTTTAGTATCAGTTATGCACGTTAATAATGAAATAGGATCTATTCAACCTATTGAACAAATTGCGGAACTAATAGCCAATTACCCAAAAGTGGCTTTTCACACGGATCACGTACAAGGATTCGGCAAATTGCCTTTACTTTATCAGATGGAAGGGCTTGATTTGGTTACTGTATCAGGTCATAAAATTCATGGTTTAAAAGGTACAGGTTGCTTAATTAAGAAAAAACATATTCAACTAAAGCCTTTAATACATGGTGGTGCACAAGAAGGAGGCATCAGACCTGGCACCGAAAATGTTGCTGGTAATGTTTCGTTAGCAAAAGCTATGAGATTAGCGATGGAGAAACAAGGACAATATAAAAAGTTATGGCATATGCATCAAAAATTATTTGATGAGCTTTCAGAAGTCGATAGTATAACGATTAATTCACCGAGAGATGGTGCAGCACACATATTTAACTTTTCAGTAAAAGGATTTAAACCTGAAGTACTTATTCATGCATTAGGTGAGAAAAATATTTACGTTTCAACTAAATCGGCTTGTTCATCTAAGCAAGATGAACCAAGTCATGTGATTGTTGCTTGTGGGAAAGAACAAGAAGCAGGTGCTGCAATTCGAGTTAGTATGAATATCGATCAAGATGAAGGTGACATAGATTTATTTATAAAAGAAATTAAGAAAATTTTAACGCAATATAAAAGTATAATGGGGTAATAATTATGACTTATGATCACATTTTAGTAAGATACGGAGAACTTGCTTTAAAAGGTAAGAACCGTAAATCATTTATGCAAATTTTAAAACAAAATGTTGAAAAGAAATTAGCAGCTTATCCTGATATTAAAGTGAAAGCTAGGCGAGACCATATGTTTATCTTGCTTAATGGTGAAGACCATGAGCCAATTTTAGAGAAGTGTCGAGATATCTTTGGTATTCAATCATTTAGTCTAGCTATGAAAGTTGAAAATGAAAAAGAACTAATTAAAGATGCGGCTTTGGAAGCTCTTAAATTAGAAGATGGAAGGACTTTCAAAGTTACTTGTAAACGTCCGAATAAAGATTTCCCGATTGGTTCACAGGATATGAATCAAATTCTAGGTGGGCATTTATTGAGTAATACGGATGACTGGTCAGTGGATGTTCATAACCCTGATGTTGAGCTACGAGTTGAAATCAGGCATGATGCAACGTATATAACATCTAAAAAAATCCAAGGAAAAGGTGGTTTACCTGTAGGAACAACTGGTAAAACTTTACTTTTATTGTCTGGTGGCATTGATAGCCCTGTTGCCGGTTATTTAACTATGAATCGTGGGGTGGAAATTGAAGCCATTCATTTTCATTCACCACCATTTACAAGTGAGCGTGCTAAGCAAAAGGTTGAGGATTTAGCGAAAGTGTTAACGAAATATGGTGGGGATGTTAAGTTGCACCTCGTTCCTTTTACTGAAATTCAACAAAAAATCTTTCAAGAAGCACCAGAGAATTATGGGATGACAATTATGCGTCGCTTAATGTTAAGAATCAGTGAAATGGTAGCTAAACAACGAGATATTTTATCCATCACAACAGGAGAAAATCTAGGCCAAGTAGCTAGTCAAACAATGGAGAGCATGCATGCAATCAATGAAGTGACAAATTATCCGATTATTAGACCATTAGTAGCAATGGATAAGATTGATATCATTGATATCTCAAAAGATATTGGGGCTTATGATATTTCAATTAGACCTTATGAAGATTGTTGTACGATTTTCGTTCCAAAATCACCAAAAACGAAACCAAGAAGAGATAAAGTCAATGAATTTGAAAAGCCGATTGATTTTTCACAAGATATAGAGAAAGCATTAAATAACATGGAAACCTTGACATTTAGCGCTTTAGATGATGAAAAAGAAGAAGAATTTGAGGATTTATTATAGCTAGAATTCTTCCAAGTTTTGCATTGTATTATAACTTTCTCGTTGCTAACAATAGTTAACGAGGAGGTGAAAATCCAATGGCAGATCGTAATAACTCAAACCAATTACTAGTTCCTGGTGTTGACGCAGCGTTAAACCAGATGAAAGCTGAGATTGCTCAAGAGTTTGGTGTACAACTTGGTCCTGATTCTACTTCTCGTTCAAACGGATCAGTTGGTGGTGAAATCACTAAACGTCTAGTGCAGCAAGCACAACAACAAATGAATGGTCAATAATTAAATAAGAAGGTAACTTTTAAGCTATAAGGGCAGTTTTGAAACTGCCCTTTTTTTGTTAGTACGAAATTATGAACTAATACTTGAATGGAATAAACAGGCGCATACGCTTTTTAAAAGTTTAGTTAGTTAAAGTTGAATTTTTAGGGGAAATGATAGTAGTATAATGTCAACAACACGTTTTGAAGGGGGACGACCAATGGGAGAACTTTGGTATGGTGGTAAAATTTACACTATGACTGGACCCAATGAAGCTGTAGAAGCTATCTACACAGAAAATGGTAAAGTTGTCGATACGGGAGATTTATCTCAGTTAAAGAAAAAGTACTATAACGATATAAATCAAGAACATGAAATAAAAGGGACGATGTTTCCCGGTTTTATAGATAGTCATTTACATATTATTGGTCATGGGGAGAAGCTTCTAAGATTAGATTTATCTGAAGTAAAATCTCGTCAAGAAGTGATTCGTAAAGTTGGAGAAGCATCTAAGTATTTACAACCAGGTGAATGGCTAATTGGTGAAGGATTTAATGAAAATAACTGGGATGAGCCGATCATGATACATCGAATCGAATTAGATGAAGTGTCGCATGACCACCCTGTTGTTTTAACTCGGATTTGTCGTCATGCATTAGTTGCTAACTCTAAGGCAATGCATTTATCAGATGTTAATGAGGAAACAGAAGATGTTAGAGGTGGGGTTATCGAGCGTGATTTTTACGGACATTTAACGGGTGCATTCCATGATCAAGCACAAGAGCTTATCAAGTCTCATATGCCAACTCCTGATATAGATTTTTTAAAAAAAGCAGTTAAAACGTCAGTAAGAGATTTATTATCAAAGGGAATTGTATCGGGCCATAGTGAAGACTTAAGTTATTATGGAGGTTTTAAGCAAACGTTTGATGCTTTTCAGCAAATTATTCCTAAGGAAGAGCTGTTCCGTGCTCATTTACTAGTTCATCATGAAGCAGTGGATGACCTTCATAAAGAAGGGTACACTCCACAAGAACAAGATGATTGGCTTGAGTTTGGCGCGATGAAGTTATTTGTTGACGGGGCGTTAGGTGGTAGAACTGCACTTTTATCTGAACCATACTCTGATGATCCTACGACAAATGGTGTTGCCATTCATACCGATCAACAGCTAGAACAGTTGATTTTGAAGGCTCGTGATTATCAAATGCCAGTCGCAACTCATGCGATTGGTGATTTGGCAGCTGAAAAGGTTATAGGTTTAATTGAAAAATATCCACCACCAGAAGGCATGAAAGACCGCTTAATACATGGTCAGATAATGCGACCAGATTTAATAGAACGATTAAAAGGGTTACCAGTCATTATTGATATTCAACCTTTATTTGTGTCATCTGATTTTCCGTGGGTCATTGATCGTGTTGGTCAGAAACGTGCTAAAGAATCGTATCCATGGAAAACATATCTCAGAGAAGACCTATTATGTGCTGGAGGTTCGGATGCACCAATTGAAGTCGTAGAACCTTTAATTAGCATAGATGCAGCTGTTAATCGTCGTTCCATTTATGATGGTGAAACCTATAACGAGGCAGAATGTTTATCTGTTTACGAAGCATTCGAATTATATACGGTTAACCCTGCTAAGGTCATTGGGAAAGAAGATGTGCAGGGGAAAATCGATATAGGTTATTATGCTGATTTTGTATTGTTAGATCAAGATCCTTTTGAGATTGATGAAAATCAACTAAGTAATATTAAAGTAATTACAACAATCGTTAACGGTAAAGAGGTATATAATACTGATGAGCATTAGGACCCTCACAATTCGAGGGTTCTTTTTTATCTTCCGTATAAAAATTAAACTTTTCCCTATATAATCAAAATAATTCCCCATAAAATCAAAATTTTCCCCATATATATTTGAAAATCCCCATATAATGAATTTTTCCCCCATAAATAAAGCTGGTAGAAAAATTAATGAATATTTTTCCAATAAATAAGCACTCTAATTCTAAGGGGTGTTTTGGATGGTGTTGATCCTCATTGGTTTAGCAATCATATTGCTATTATTACTACTCATTTTTAGTCTGTTGTTTAGTCAAGTGAAAATTTCAATTCAATTTACATATCGAAATCATAGTAAAAACTTAACCATCCAAATGATTCTGTGGAAATACATTAAATTCACCCGTAATATTCCGATTATAGATTTAAATACTGAAACGTTTTCGCTCGATGTGATAGAGAAAGATCATTATTTTGGTAAGAAAAAAGAAAAAAACAAATCATTTACATTTGATGATATTAAACAACAATGGACTTTAGTAAACGAGGTACTTAAAACGACAAAGGACGTGATTCCACATGTAAAAAAAGCAATGAAAGCCGTTCACATACATCAGTTTAGCTGGCATACGATGGTTGGAGTTACACGTGCTGATCAAACAGCTATCTTAACAGGCTTAATGTACACAACAAAAGGTGGGTTGGCTTCTTTTGTTATGAATTACTTAACATTTAAATGCACACCGGTTTACAGTATACAACCTTACTACGTGAAACCGACCTATCAAACCGATCTCGAATGTATATTATCATTTAAACTCGGTCAAATTATGCGTGAATTATTTAGTGTTGCAAAACAATACGGAAAACTGAAAAAGGTGGGTACGAAATGAATGAACATCCAATCCATGACATGATGGTTACTGCTATGGAAAACTTAAAGGACATGATTGATGTTAACACGATCATTGGTGATCCTATTGAAACGCCTGACCGTTCTACGGTAATCTTACCTGTTTCAAAAGTGGGTTTCGGATTTGCGGCAGGTGGAAGTGAATTTGGTCAGTCATCACAACAGAATGATGATAGCCAGGGACAAGGAAGTTCGTCACACCCGTTTGGTGGGGGTACAGGTGGGGGTGTATCGATTAATCCAATTGGCTTTTTAGTCGTTAGACCACACGATGTGAAAATGGTTCATTTAGACCAAGGAACGCATATTGTAGAAAAACTAATTGACTATGCACCTCAAGCTGTTGAGAAGGTTCAACAATATTTTCACCAGCAACAACAATCAAATCAATCACAACAACGCTCACAAAGACGTAGGCAAGGACAAGGATTTCAAGATCAAGGGTATCAAGATCAAGGTTATCGTGATGAACAGAATTATGGTAGACGTTCTTCCCAATCTCCTAATGATATTCCTGAATAACCGTTTATCTATCATACTCCCTTTAAATTTGCTAAAATAAGATAAGAAACGTAGGCAATGAAATCGGAGGGACTATGATTGGAGCAACAAATCGAAACATTATTTAAATGGTTAGATGAAACAACAGAATTAATTATAAAACAAGAGGATGTTCCATATTTAGATGGATTAGTTGCAGCTAGTGAGTTATTGATTTATCGTGATTTGCCAGATGATCTAGAAGAAGGTTATCATAATCAACTTCAAACCCAAATAAAAAAGATTGACCTCTCTGAATACACAGCAGAGATGCGACGTAAAGCATTACAGCTGGCTATATTAAAAGGTATGAAAGGTCAAACTCAACAACATCACTATATCACGCCAGATACAGTAGGGATGTTCATTGGCTACTTAGTTCAGCGTTTTATAGGTAAGGATCAGCCTTATACATTATTTGACCCTGCTTGTGGTACAGCTAATTTATTGTTTGCCGTTCTTAACCAACAAGAATCATTAAAAGCTTCTATAAAATCTTACGGTAGTGAGGTGGACCCAACATTAATTCAACTTGCATATATTAATGCAAACTTACAAGAAAAAGAAGTTGAATATTTTCATCAAGACAGCCTAAAACCCATTTTACTAGAACCAGTGGATGTCGTTACATCTGACTTACCTGTGGGGTACTATCCGGATGATGTAACAGCCCAAGCTTACGAGCTAAAGGCCGAAGAAGATCATTCATTTTCACATCATTTATTTATTGAACAAAGCATTAAATATACTAAAGAAGGTGGATATTTATTCTTTGTTGTACCAAGTATGTTATTTGAAAATGATCAAAAAGAGAAGTTGCAATCATTTCTAAAAGAACACACCCATATCGTTGGATTATTACAGCTACCAGAAACGATGTTCAAACACGATTCCATGAGAAAAAGTATTTTTATTTTACAAAAGAAAGGCGAAGCAACAAAGGATCCGAAAAAAGTCATGCTTGCTGACTTACCTTCATTTAAAGATGCCAAGGCGATGGAAAATGTTCTACAACAACTTAATCAGTGGTTTGAAAACGAACGATAATTATAGCCAGTCCTTCATAGGGGCTGGTTTATCAATAGGTTAAAAAGGGTGGTTTTATGGGAGAGGAACGGGTACGTCGTTCGATTCAAAAGTGGGAAAAAGAATTAAAATCATATCATATGAATGACTTTGAAAGAATGTATGATATTTGGTTGGATAGTATGTTTACGAAAGTTCCCGATCAATATCAAGAGAGAATCCTGAATTGGGCTGATCAATGGTTTTTATATACTTATACATTTCTTCAAGGAACGAACTCTCAAATCGCTTCACAAGAAAGAATATTACAAACCGCTCGTTCTTTTGATGAGCAAATTGAAGAAATCAGTGATTTAAAAAGATTATCCATAGAACAATTAACATATTTAGCAGATCAACAATTAGCAAAAAGTAGAGTCTACTCATTTACACAAGGTGGCTTAACTGGCACTGGTGGCTGGCTGTTTTTAGGTCTGGACTTCCCTTTAATTATGACTCTAAATTTAAGGTCAGTGCAGTTAATAGGAAATAGCTTTGGTTATGACATGAATAATCCAATTGAAATGATTTTAGCGTTAAAAGTGTTACATGCAGGATTAATGCCCAAACGTTTTAAGTTTGAAGCATGGGAAGAGCTAAAGAAGGAATTAGATTCTATAGATACGATTATGGAAAAGGAAGGCGGGGCCCTTGATGAAAATTGGTTAGAACAACCCGTCAATCATCAGTTGTTTAAAACATTAGCAATAGTGATGTTTAGAAGAAAATTAGTTCAAGGTGTACCACTAATCAGTGTTGGAATCGGGGCTCTATCGAATTATAAGCTCTCTAAAGATGTGACGTTATTTGCGAAAAACTTTTATCAACATCGATATATAACAGAACAAATAAAAGAGGAGAGTTAATCTCTCCTCTCTAACTATTTTGGTTGTTCTTCTGGCCTAATAACTAACACATCTACTTTAGCATATCTTGTGATGTGTTCTGAAACACTTCCAATAAAAAAGCGCTCCACTGCATTCATTCCAGTCGCACCACAGACAATTAAGTCAGCTTCATGACGAGGTGCTACTTCTTTAGCTATTTTAACCTTAGGTGAACCATGTTCTATATCTGTTACAACATCAGATACACCTGCACGTGTAGCACGTTCTTCATAGCTTTTTAATAATTCTAATGCATCGTTTTGGACTCGGTCTGATACATTGCGATCATAAGCTTCAATGGTGGAATACACACGGGTGTCAACTACGTGAGAAATAATAAGTTTTGCGTGGTTACGCTTTGCGATGTCAATTGCTTTTTGGAATGCAAAATCAGATGCTTTTGACCCATCAACTGCTATTAAAATATTGTGGTATTCAAACGCCATTTTACAGACCTCCTTTAGTACTAGTATATCATGCTTGTAAGCGTATTTATAATATTTGCCTATTTTAGTTTATTAAGAAATTTTAAATGTGTCATAGTAATGGTAAAATGTAGTTATAGTTTAATCGTAGAAACGGAGGGATCCTATGCGTCACGCCTTAATCACAGCAGGAACTAAAGGTCTCGGGAGAAAAATCACAGAATATTTCCTTGAACATGGATATCGTGTCACAGCGACGTATCGTTCTGATCAAGAAAAAGCTAACAACTTACTTGAAGAGTATAAGGACTATCCTTTACATATAAAACAGTTAGATGTTCAGAATCATGAACAAATTAGAAAAGTTGTTTCAGACTCATATGATCAACACGGAAGAATAGACTGCTTAATCAGTAATGCGGGGCCGTTTATTTTTGAACGTAAGAAGTTAATGGATTACAGTCATGAAGAATGGAATCAAATGATTAGAGGGAACTTGGATGCTTCGTTCTATTTGGTACAGGCCTGTATACCCATCATGAGACAACAAGAGTACGGTAGGATTGTTTTCTTAGGTTTCCAAGGTGTTAACCATAGCTCTGGATGGATTTATCGTTCAGGTTTTGCCTCGGCAAAAGTTGGTGTGGCTTCATTAATGAAAACAATCGCACTTGAAGAAGCAGAAAATAAAATTACAGCTAATATGGTGGCACCAGGAAAAATAATAGATGAAAAGAAAGAAAGCTCTATTGAACAAAGCCGTAAAGAACACAGTGAGGATACCCCAATAGGGCGAGAAGGAACTGGTGAAGATATCGCACGGACAGTTGGCTTTTTATGCGATGAGAATTCAGATATGATTACTGGAACAGTAGTTGATGTAAATGGAGGAATGGATGTCATTCATCGTTATTTATAAAAGTGTACAACTTTGACGAAATTAGTGTTATAGTAAAATTTGTTATGATATTTTTATTTTAATTTAATCATTTATGTAATCAGGGAGGTATTGACTGATGAATATTGGAGTACCTAAGGAAATTAAAAACAATGAAAACCGTGTCGCATTAACGCCTGCGGGTGTAAACGCGTTAGTGAATGCAGGACACGATTTGTTTGTAGAAACAAATGCAGGTGAAGGGTCTAACTTTACGAACAAGCAGTATGAAGAAGCGGGAGCAACAATTGTAAATACTGCTAAAGAAGCTTGGTCTCAAGAAATGGTTATGAAAGTTAAAGAACCATTACCTGAGGAATATGATTATTTCTATGAAGGATTAATTTTATTCACTTACTTACATTTAGCAGCTGAACCTGAATTAACTAAAGCACTTATTGACAATAAAGTTGTCGGAATCGCTTATGAAACAGTTCAGTTAAGTAACCGTTCATTACCGTTACTTACACCAATGAGTGAAGTTGCTGGTCGTATGGCTAGTCAAATTGGGGCACAGTTCTTAGAGAAATCTCGTGGTGGTAAAGGAATTTTACTAAGTGGAATCCCAGGTGTTGAAAGGGGTAAAGTAACTGTTATTGGCGGTGGTGTTGTAGGTACAAATGCTGCCAAAATTGCTGTTGGATTAGGCGCTGATGTTACAATTATTGATCTTAGCCCTGAGCGCTTACGTGAATTAGATGATATCTTTGGAAATCAAATTAACACTGTAATGTCTAATGAGTTAAATATTGCAGAAGCGGTTAAAAACTCAGATTTAGTTGTTGGAGCTGTATTAATCCCAGGAGCTAAAGCACCAAAATTAGTTACAGAAGATATGGTTAAAGAAATGTCACCTGGTTCAGTTATTGTAGATGTTGCGATTGACCAAGGTGGAATCGTCGAAACAGTTGACCATATTACGACACATGATAATCCTACATACGAACGTCATGGTGTTTTACACTATGCTGTTGCGAATATGCCTGGTGCCGTGCCAAGAACATCAACGATTGGTTTAACGAACGTAACCGTACCTTATGCACTACAACTAGCTAACAAAGGTTATAAGCAAGCTGTTAAAGATAATGGAAACCTTCTAAAAGGTATTAACACGTTAGATGGTTATGTGACTTACAAAGCTGTTGCAGAAGCACATGGTTTAGATTACAAAGATTTAAGTGAATTATTGTAAACATAATTTCCTTCATTCGTGTAAAACTATAGACATAGATGAATGAAGGTGGTTAATCATGAAAAAATGGATTGTAAGAGCAATTAAATACGGTCCAATCTTATTTCCTTTTATCCAGAAAATAAAAAATAAGTTTGGTCGTAAAAAGAAAAAAGCGATTTAATATACAAGGGTTGAACTCAGAAGGCTGAGTTCAACCCTTTTTTTATTGAAAAGGTTCGATATCTTTGAAAAAAGGGTCGATAAATTAACGATTTTTACCCCGTCGACAAATTTCGTGGTCGATATCTTCTGAAAAGGGGTCGATAAATCAAAAATTGGGGTCGATAAATTAACCCCAAAGCTCTTTTGACAGTTCCACGACGTATTTTAACTTGTTCCATTGTTCTTCTTCCGTCAATTCGTTACCGTGATGAGTGGATGCGAACCCACACTGAGGACTTAAGCACAGTTGAGCTAGCGGGACATAGGCGGACGCTTCATGTACACGTCTGAAAACCTCATCGCGATCTTCTAATTCACCTGATTTAGAGGTCACTAAACCTAATACAACCTTGGGACCGTCCTTAGGTATATGTTTTAATGGTTCGAATCCTCCAGAGCGTTCATCGTCATATTCTAAAAAGAATCCATCGACTTTCTCGTTGGCTAATAATGTTGGTGCAATAATATCGTAGCCTCCAGAAAATGCCCAAGTAGATCGGTAATTACCACGACATAAATGAGTTGTCACATAAAGGTCCTCAGGTTTGTTTTCTAAACTGCCATTAACGACTCTTAAAGCTAAATCAATGAGGTACTCCCTAGTATATTTGCCATCATTAAATGGAATATCAGGTGCAGATAATCCTGCAATATACACATCATCTAACTGAAGGTACCTAACACCAGCGTCATAAAAAGCTTGGATGGCTTCTTGGTAAGCTTTAATAACGTCTTGAGCAAAATCTTCAATGTCAGGATAAATGTCTTCGTTTTGTATGCCTGCATTGAAAAATTGGTTTGGACTAGGAATGGTTTGCTTAGCCACTGCACGTCCATCTACTATTTCATTTAATTCCTTAAAGTCTTTTAGAAAAGGGTGTTTGGAGTTAAACGTAATCTTGCCTGTATTGCGAACATCGTATCGCTCAGTCTCAACTCCATCTGCAAACTGGTATCCCTTTTTTGGAACATAACCTTCAATGCCATTAAAGTGCTCCATAAAATCTAAGTGAAACCACGTTCTTCTAAACTCCCCGTCAGTTACGACGTCTAATCCAATTTCAATTTGTCGATCAACCACACGTTTAATTTCCTCGTTTTCAACCTTTCTTAAATCTACAGCTTTAATCTCTCTTCGATTAAATTGTTTTCTTGCCTTATGTAGCCGTTCTGGACGAAGTAGACTACCTACATGATCAGCTTTAAATGGAATTGTTCTAGTTGTTGTTGTCATCGTAATCCCTCACTTTTAATTAATAAAAAAAGCCCCTTCAATAAGAAGAGGCTGATTCACAAGTTTACTCTTCTTATCTTCAAGCATTCGCTACTGGAATTAGCACAGTGTTTTAAGAAAACCTGTTGCTGAAGCTTCGCAGGGCCAGTCCCTCCACTTCTCTAGATAAGAGGCTTATTAAATTATTTAATACTTATCATACTTTTCTTAGAAAACTCTGTCAATAAAAATCTTATAATTAATTTTTATACAAACTATTGAATTTTTATGCATAAATATGTATGATTATTAATCGTAAACCCATTGCATAGGAGGAGTAACATGTCATCCATTAGTTTTAAACAACAGGTTGAAAATATAGGTGATTTCCTTGCGCCTGGTATGGCAAAAGACCATCCGAATTTGCCAGTAAAGAAGGCGGAGGGTTGCTATTATTACGGATTGGAACATGAAAAGTATTTGGATTTCACATCTGGTATTGCAGTTGAGAATGTCGGCCATCGACATCCTAAAGTTGTACAGGCCATTAAAGATAGTGCAGATCATCTAGTACATGGTCCGTCTGGTGTGATTATTTATGATTCAATTTTGGAACTAGCAAAAAAGTTACAAGAAATTTTACCAGACCCATTGGATAACTTCTTCTTTAATAACAGTGGAACGGAAGCGGTTGAAGGGGCTATTAAATTAGCTAAGTATACTACACAAAGACCTTATGTCATTTCATTTACTGGTTGTTTTCACGGTCGATCTGTTGGTGCATTAAGTGTTTCAACCTCAAAGAGTAAGTACCGTAAGCACATGCAACCATCATGGTTAACGTATCAACTACCATATGCAAACCCTGCAGATTGTCCAGAAGGTGAAGATCCTGATGAGTATTTTGCTAAGAAACTTGAGAAAGATGCTGAACAATTATTCAAGCACCAAGTTGAACCAGACGAAGTTGCCTGTATGATTGTGGAGCCTGTATTAGGTGAAGGGGGATATGTCGTTCCACCTCATTCTTGGCTTAAGAAAATGCGTGAAATATGTGATCAGCATGGTATTTTATTAATTTTTGACGAAGTTCAAACGGGCTTTGGGCGTACTGGGAATTGGTTTGCATCTCAAACCTTTGACGTTGTGCCAGATATTATGGCCATTGCAAAAGGCATTGCTGCCGGTATGCCATTAAGTGCCACGGTTGCATCAAAAGAATTAATGCAAAAGTGGCCATTAGGTGCTCACGCAACTACTTTCGGGGGAAACCCTATTGCTTGTTCCGCAGCGATTGCTTCGATCAATGTCATTCATGAGGAGAACTTGCTAGATCACACTCAAGAAGTAGGGCAATACGCATTTAGTCAGTTAAAACAATTACAAGAAAAGCATTCGTCTATTAAAGATATTCGTGGAATTGGCTTAATGATTGGCATTGAACTTGAAGACCCAAATGGGCAAATAAGTGCTGGTGACTTAGTCATGAAAGTGTTAGATCAATGTTTAGGTAAAGGTGTTTTATTTTATCTATGTGGCAATGAAGGGGAAGTACTTCGTATGATTCCGCCTTTAGTCGTTTCAAAAGAGCAAATTGATGAAGGCTTAAATGTTTTAGATCAAGTATTAGAATCGATATAAATAGGGGGATATAAATGTTACAGGAGAAAAATTATGTTGAGACAGAGAATCAATACAAACATGCATTAAAGTTTATATTGCCATCTGTAATTGGAATTTTACTCTTTTTAGTTCCAATTAAGATCGATGGTGAATTTACCATTGGAGTTGGTGTTTTAGCTACAAATCTTTCATCTTTCTTTGAAGGTGTTATACCGTATTTTATTGTTGCCTTATTAGGACTATCATTCTTTATGACGACTTTAGCCAAAGTAAAACGTTTTGATTTGTTTAATCAATACTCATTTTTAAATACACTTTTTGTTACATCAAATGCTAATTTATTTTTAAGATTATTTGGCTTTTTGGTAGGGATTCTAACGTTATTTGAATTAGGTCCAACAATTATTTCCTCTCCTGCAATTGGTGGAGTCGTATTATATGATTTAGCTCCTGTACTTTTAACTTGGTTTTTATTTGCAGGTTTACTTTTACCGTTGCTAACCGAATTTGGATTAATGGAATTTATTGGGACGATTTTTAGAAAAATCATGAAACCATTGTTCACGATGCCGGGGCGCTCCTCAATTGATAGTATGGCATCTTGGATGGGTGCTGGCCCTGTCGGAGTATTAGTTACGATGAATCAGTATGATCAAGGCTATTACAACAAAAGAGAGGCAGCCGTCATTTCAACAACTTTCTCAGTGGCATCGATTGCGTTTAGCTTAGTTGTAGCAAATGTGATTGGCGTTGGGCACTTATTTATACCATTTTATTTAACGATTGTTGCAGCTGCATTGATTGCTGCCATCATCATGCCTAGAATACCTCCTCTTTCTTCAAAAAAGAATACTTATTATGAACCAGTGGGCAAACAGATTGAAGAGGAAATCCCGAAGAATGTGTCAGCTGTAAAATGGGGATGGCAGCAAGCATTAAAGAAAGCAGAAAGTGCAAATGGATTTTATAGTCAATTAAAAAGTGGAACGAAGACAGTATTAGATATTTGGTTAGGTTTAATACCTCTTGTTATGAGCTTAGGGGCAATAGCACTTATTATTGCTGAAGAAACTCCCATATTTGAAATTCTGTCTTATCCTTTAATCCCGGTTTTAGAGTTAATGAAGATTCCCGAAGCGGCCGCAGCTGCACCTGCTATGTTAGTCGGATTTGCGGATATGTTTCTACCAGCTGTTATTGGAGCGGGAATTGAGAGTGAATTAACAAGGTTTGTTGTGGGTGCATTATCGATTACTCAAGTGATCTACATGTCAGAAATCGGTGTCTTAATCTTGCGCTCTAATATTCCATTAAAGTTACATGAGTTGTTTATGATCTTTATTGAGCGAACAATTATTACATTACCAATCATTGTGATCATTGCTCATCTGTTTATTTTTTAATTTATATCTTAAAAATAGACCCCGATTTAAGTAATCATAACTTAAGTCGGGGTCTTGTTTATTGGCTTTATTATTAGGTAGCTTGCTTTAAAGCCTCTTTAGATTGTAATAAAAATTCTAACGAAATTTTATTAAATTCTTTTGGTTTTTCTATATTACATACATGTCCACAATGTTCAATAATGTGTAGTGTTGCATTAGGGTCTTGTTCTATATCTTTCTTAAGCGGATTAATAAATAAATGGTCTTCGCTTCCAGAAACATATAGTTTAGGAACCATATAAGCTTTTTCTTGAACATTACGGTAACTTTCCTCTACGGTATAGCAAAGCTCGTACCACCCGAGGAAATTTTTTCGTTTCATTTTTACCGCTTCTTTTACGAATGTTAACCTAGATTCTTTGTGGTTTGATTTAGGCATCATAATACGAGCGAATAAACTGTAAATCCACATATATGGTGTGAAATTCTTAACTAAATTACCAAAAAAGAGTAGAATCTTTGAAAATGTTGAGAATCTTGTCACAGTACCTGCTAATACTGTGCTAATCACTCTGTAAGGTTCGATCTGTAAAATGTCATGAATAATGATTGTACCTAATGAGACACCTACGAAATGAGCCTTCTGTATATTTAGGTAATCTAATGTTTTTAAAACTTCTCTAGCAGCGATCTTAGATGTAAACTCACCGAAATAATTGTTAATATCAGGTGAATTGCCATGACCGGGTAATTCAATCGTTATAACGTTAAATTCTTGTTTATATTGCTTAAGTTGTTTATAAAATATTTTTGAATTCCCACCCAAGCCGTGAATGAGCACTAAATAATCTTGGCCTTCATCTTGGTTGTGTATTTTATAATCTAACATAGTAAACCTACCTTGTGTTCTGTCATCAAAAAAACTAACTCTTGGCATTATAACAGGTAATGCAAGTGAAATTGTGACAAAACTGCGAAAGGTGAGATTTACCATCATTAGAATTAAAAAATATTGACTCTACCTTTTTGTGAGGATTTATAGCTCAATTAACTCTTTCATAAATTCAGTTAATGTGGTAGCGCCGTCACTCGTTATGAAAACATCGTCTTCAATTCTTACGCCTCCAACTTCAGGTACATAGATTCCTGGTTCAATTGTAAAACACATGCCTTCTTGTAATTGGCCATTATTATTTGAAGCTAATGATGGAAACTCATGAACATTAATTCCTAGTCCATGTCCAATTCGGTGTGGGAAGTATTCGCCATATCCCGCGTCTTCAATGACTTGACGTGCAACTTGGTCTATGTCTCCTAAACGAATACCTACTTGACTAGCTTTAATAGCTTTTTCTTCAGCTTGTAATACCGTATTATAAATTTCTTTCTGTTGGTCTGAAGCTTCCCCTAATACGACCGTTCGAGTAATATCTGAGCAATAACCTTTATGGACGACTCCTAGATCCATTAGAACAAAATCCCCATTCTTAATCGGAGTTAAATCGGATGTTCCATGAGGAGCGGCAGACTTTTTACCAGCTAGTACGGTTGTGTCAAAGGACATATTTCGTATGCCTTCTCTCTTCAAAGCGTATTCGATTTCTGCAATAATCTCCAGTTCAGTTTTACCTTCCTGAATGTGCTTTAACGCGGTCTCAATACCGAAGT
Organism: Piscibacillus sp. B03; assembly: GCF_052246295.1. Taxonomy (NCBI): domain Bacteria; kingdom Bacillati; phylum Bacillota; class Bacilli; order Caryophanales; family Bacillaceae; genus Piscibacillus; species Piscibacillus sp. B03. Next base: position 22,969 of record NZ_JBQQCO010000002.1, read on the forward strand.
CTGCAAACTGAGCAGCTTCCTTTAGGATTCCCATCTCTTGTTGGTCTTTAATTAACCTTAACTCATTTAACATTAATTGCCCGTCAACAATTTCAGTACCTTTTAACTGAGTCATTAATGTTTCAAATCTCACAACGTTTAAGTCTTCTTTTTCAATCGCCATCGTACTTGGTTGACCGATACCATTAATGTAATTTGATAGCTTTGTCCAAGGGTTTTCATGGTCAAAGTATGTAATGGTATCACCTGCCCATCCAGCATTCTTTACATCTTCTTGTTCTAGTGCTGGAACAATCAATGCGTGGTTACCTTTTTGATCAATAAATGCTCCAATTAAACGTTCGTGTGCTTCAGCGTACAAATTCGTGAAGTAAAACACATTCTCTTTGGATGTCATAAATACACTGTCTAGGTTGTTTTCTTTAAGTTTTTGGGTTAGCTGATTTAATCTGCCTTGCATCCGGATCACCTCTAAAATTTTTTTGTCTATATGTGTTATCATAACGAAACAAGGGAAATAAATGAACTGTGGAGAATTAATTTATGTAGATAAAAATCTATTAGGAGGTTTTTTAGCATGAAAGTTTCTTATCATGGACATTCAGTTGTAAAGGTTGAAACCAATGAACACACTATCTTAATTGATCCATTTATTAGTGGGAATGGGTTATGTGACTTAAATGCAGATGAAGTGAAAGCTGATGTTATATTACTTACTCATGGTCACAATGATCATGTAGGAGATACGGTAGAGATTGCTAAGCGTAATGATGCGTTAGTAGTTGCTCCGAACGAATTGGCTGATTACTTAGCTGGTAAAGGTGTTAACACCCATAATATGCATATTGGTGGAGCGCATGAATTTGATTTCGGTAAGGTTAAATTCACTCAAGCGTTTCACGGGTCAAGTTATGTAGAAGAAGATGGCACGATTATTTATACGGGCATGCCAGGTGGGATCCTATTAACAGTCGAAGGTAAAACGATTTATCATGTTGGTGACACTGGCTTATTCTCTGATCTAAAATTAATTGGTGATTTGAATGATATTGATTTAGCGTTTGTACCAATTGGTGATAACTTCACAATGGGACCTGAAGACGCAAAGCTTGCTAGTGAATGGATTAAAGCAAAGAAAGTCGTTCCAGTTCACTACAATACCTTCCCAGTGATTGAACAAGATCCTCAAGCTTTTGTAGATAGCTTGCCATCAGGAATGGGACAGGTCATGAATCCAGGTGATGATTTAACTTTATAGAATAGGGTAAAAAAGTGCCAGTTTAAGTGACTGGCACTTTAATTATGCTACAGGTATCGGTATAATTGAAGTACTAAAAATAGAGGAAACGGTGATGGTTTCATGGCAACAAAACATGAACAAATATTAAATTACATAGAAGAACTTCCAATAGGTTCAAAGATTTCAGTACGTCTCATCGCAAAAGACTTAAACGTGAGCGAGGGTACAGCTTATCGTGCAATTAAAGAAGCTGAGAATATTGGTTTTGTCAGTACGATTGAACGTGTTGGAACGATTCGGATTGAAAAGAAGAAAAAAGAAAATATTGAGAAGTTAACGTATGCTGAAGTTGTTAATATTGTCGATGGACAGGTTCTAGGTGGACGTAGTGGTTTACATAAAACGTTAAACAAATTTGTGATCGGCGCGATGAAATTAGAAGCGATGATGCGTTACACCGAAAAAGGGTCGCTATTAATTGTAGGTAACCGAGTAAAAGCACAAGAGAAAGCTTTAAACGCTGGTGCTGCTATTTTAATCACTGGTGGTTTCGATACAACTGATCACGTTAAGCAATTAGCAGACCGATATGAACTGCCAGTTATATCTTGTTCTTATGATACGTTTACAGTCGCAGCAATGATTAACCGTGCAATATATGACCAGTTGATTAAAAAAGAAATTATTATTGTTGATGATATTTATACTCCTTTAGATGAGACTTACATATTAAATGAAGGGGATACCATTGAAAAGTGGTACCAATTAAACAATCAGACTAAGCATAGTCGTTATCCAGTCATAGATAACGATAAACGTGTGGTTGGCATTGTTACGTCAAAAGATATAATAGGTAAGCCTGAAAATTTAAAAATCGACAAAGTCATGACGAAGCAACCTATTTCGGTTCAAACCACAACTTCTTTAGCAAGTGCAGCTCATACGATGGTTTGGCAAGGAATCGAGTTATTACCTGTTGTAGATGAGCAAAATATTTTCCAAGGCGTCATCACACGACAAGATGTTATTAAAGGTCTACAGAATAATCAACGTCAGCCTCAAATCGGTGAAACGATTGATGACATTGTTCAAAAGCAGTTGCACTATGATTCAGATCTTTTTACGTATACAACAGAAGTTACACCTCAAATGACGAATCAGCTTGGTTCATTATCTTATGGAGTATTTGCTTCACTCATTACAGAAGTCGTCAATCAGATTTTAAAACAACAAAAAACAGGCGACATGGTGATCGAAAATATATCGATCTACTACATGAAGCCTGTTCAGATTGGTAGTCATCTTACTATTGTTCCACAAATATTAGAATTAGGTCGTAAGTTCGCCAAAGTTGATGTACAAGTCCTATCTAATGACGAGTTAGCTGGTAAAGCCATGGTGATGACCCAATTTATTAATCGTTAACTTTTAACATTTCACCTTTGTAATGCTTATAAAGTTTATAACCATACACAATTTGTGCTATACCGAGCGCTAAGAAAATAATACATACAAATAAGGCAAGTTGTGTTTGGTAAAAGTAATATTGATTCATACCAAATGTCGAAATAAAGATTCCTAATGTCATACGAGCTTTAGCGTTTGTAAAATGCATGTATAGTGGGTCTTTTGATTTTAATATTTGGACTTTGAAATAAATGTATAAGACAAATGACACGATTATGAGTGTGATAAATATTGGCACTGTGATCCTCCTTTATACATGAAGCCTTAGTTTATTGTATCGACTGTTGTTTCAAATTTCTAGTATAAAACGAAAGAAAGGTTGACGAATTAATGAAAGATGAAATTATTAAACAGATAAAAAAATATGATCAAATTATTATCCATCGTCATGTACGTCCCGACCCAGACGCATATGGATCGCAAGTTGGGTTAGCAGAGTTAATTAAGCATTCTTTTCCTAATAAACGTGTATTAGTAGCGGGTGAAGAGGATCCATCTTTAAATTATTTAGCTCGATTAGACGAAGTCAAAGATGAAGATTTTCATGAAGCGTTAGTGATTGTGTGCGATACTGCTAATGAAGAAAGGATATGCGATCAACGTTACAAGTCAGGGGCTCAATTAATTAAGATTGATCACCACCCGAATCGTGAACCTTATGGTGACATAATGTGGGTTGACACTAATGCTTCATCAACGAGTGAGATGGTCTTTGAACTTTATGAAGCTGGAAAGTCTGAAGGATTTCAATTGAATGACAAAGCTGCCAGGCTACTATACGCTGGCATTGTTGGTGATACTGGTAGATTCTTATTCCCAAGTGCAACAGATCGTACATTTGAAGCAGCTAGTGAGTTAATCACTTTTCGTTTTGATCGGACAGAATTATATGAAAAAATGTACCAAATTCCATTAAAAGTAGCTAAATTAAGAGGTCGATTATTAATGGATTTAGAACCTAAAGAAAGTGGCATTGCAGTCTTTAAAATTGATCAAAAGATGCTGAAAGAATATGATGTGACATCTGAAGAAACCCAAGCGTTTGTAGGTATTGCAGGAGATATTCAGGAAATATTAACTTGGGTCTTCTTTGTAGAAGAGGAAGATGTTATTCGTGTTAGATTACGCTCTAAAGGACCTGTTGTTAATGACGTTGCGTTTAAGTATAACGGCGGAGGACACCCCATGGCATCAGGCGCTAAAGTAAGTACATGGGAAGAAGCAGATCAACTTGTAAAAGATTTAGAAAAGGTTAGCTTAGAATATCAAAATCAAAATTAAGTTAAACAAAAAGGCTCTATACCAAATGTGGTGGTGTCCATTGTCACAACAATTATGTTGAGAGGTTGATGATTGAACCGTTGGTTTGTGACTCGCTATCGGCGGACGCTTGCCGTGGGCACGGCTTCAGCTAACTGTGGAAAGAAATACGCTTTCCCCAGTGGATCTTCAGCTAGTGCTGTTCCCACTGGCGTCGCCGCCTATCGCTCGTCACATTCTCATCTGTATAAAAAGATGAAGTTGAACATCACATACAAAACAAAAAAATACACTCATTCGCCATCTCTTGTTAGCCTAAAGTCGACGAAAACACTAGAAAAAAGAGAGGCAATATGATTGATATGGTATTAAATCATTTGAAAGGTTGCGTCGAAGGTTTTATGGCACCAATTGATGCTACAATCATTCAATAAAGCATCTATAACAGAATAAAGAGCATAAAACCACTTTTGTGTTAGGTGAGTCGCACTAAGCGGAATCAAAATGCGTAGACTCCTGCGGGAACAGCACGAGTCTCGAGACCCCACAGGCCCCGCTCTTTGGGCCGAGGAGGCTCGAGTCGTGCCCGCGGAAAGCGAAGCATTTTGATGGAGCGATGTTAAATATAATCATTAAAAGGATAAAAAGTGGATGGTGTAAATTTTATCCCACCACATTTGAAATAGAACCATAACATTAAATAACTTAAAAATAAAACCGGAAAAAGATACCTTCTTCCGGTTTTACCTTAATTCTTTTGTTTTAAGGATCTGTTAAAGTTCTTAACCATTCGGTATAAACCAACAGCCTATTTCGGTTTCATCAATTGTAATATCTAATTCGTGTGATTCTATTCTGCGATTCATTAGTCGGATGAGTTCCTCTGTTTCAGCATAAACGGTATTACCACTCAGCAACTCATTTAGCTTTTCGTCAGCCATTTGTCGCTTGTTTAGGACAAACATCATCCTCACCTCTTAACTTAAAAAAATTACTATATCTATATTGTAAACGAAATTTTGATTATTATTGCTTTTTTGACATAACTTTCAAAAAAAAGACAAAATCCAACCCATTAACTAGATTGGATTCGTATTTCTAAAGCAACATCTAAGGTTGGACCAATTGTTAGGTAAACGACTTTAACCTGGTAATTAATTTGGTTAACTTTGAACGATTTATTCTCAATGGTACGAACTAATAAATCACGTTGTTCACCAACTGACTCTATTTGATTTCCGACAACAGCACCGATTTCATCCTCAATTAATGCTGTTAACCGTAACGTTGTAAAGCGATCTAATTTGAGTTGATCAACGTTTACTAACTCAATCTCGACATCTTTGATACGGAGTAATTGATCGCTTTGATCATCTGTATCTTTTTTAAGTAACTCATAATCTTGTTCTAAGTCCTTTAGTTCTTGGCGAAGTGTTAAATTTTCTTCAATCCAGCGTTCGGTATGCTCTCCATATATATAAAGGAAAAACAAATAACCGACCATTGTCCCGGCAATTACACCAATAAAAAATGCCTGCCATTTCGGTTTTTTATAGTACGGAGGTATATGCATGGCTATAATTCTCCTTGTGTCACCCAAGAAATGATAAGAATCCCGGCTTTAACGCCTCCCATGGCAGAAACAATCAACATAATCTGTTTAAATAAATCGATTGTGGAACTTTCGAATATGCCTCTTTCAAAAGTCGAAATGGCATCAAAAGTACCACCAATTGCAGCCACAATCGCCCAAATTCTCAAACGTTGTGCGGATGACATCATCTCAGAAATTGGGGGCTCACCAGTTAGATACGCACTTAGGCTTCCAAAGATTGAACCGCCAATAAGGACGCCAAATGATATAAAAAAGCATGTAATAAGTGCAGCATAAAATCGTTCTTCCATTTAACTCAACCTTTTCATTAGCTTGTCTTATTTAAGAATATGAAAAGATTAATTATTATATGTAGAACATTTCAAGTTTGATATAGGTTCGATATAATTGAAATAGGTCATATAAAAGAAGGTGACGAGCATGTCGTTTGTACATTTACAGGTTAAAAGTAGCTATTCATTCCTACAAAGCACAATTAAAATTCAAGATTATGTAAGGTATATAAAATCTTTAGGCCTGAACACATGCGTGATAACTGACCACCAAGTGTTACATGGAGCGTATGAGTTTTACCAACTATGTCATCGCGAAAATATCAAACCAGTAGTTGGTATGTCAGTTGACGTATACATAAAACATGATCAGCGACCGATAACGTTTTATTTATATGCTAAAGACTTTGAAGGTTATCAATCACTGGTTCAACTGTCTAATATAAAAAATTTGAAAAAAGAACGTGTAACTATTGCCCATATATTAGAATGCACGGGGATTATACCCGTTATTTCATTTTATGATACTTATATTGAAGAGGTTGTTTACTTAAATGATGAAGCTAAACTAAATGAAACCATTAACGAGTTAAAGAGATTAAAAGAATTTTTTATAAAAGTTGATCCAATTTCATCCCAAAAACATTTAATTACAAATTGGCTTGAACTTCGAAAAGATTTACAGCAACGACTTGTCCTAATGTGTGATGTTCGATATTTGCAGGAGAAGCATCGTATTGGATTTGAAGCTTTATATGCTATACATCACTCAACATCTGTCTCAAATGTTAAAAAAGAGACACAGGTTGGTACACATTTACTAACAACAGAAGAATTGAATGAGATCTTAGATTCTAAATGGGAAGACGCTAAAGTACGTACTAATCAGATTGCCAATCAGTGTGATTTGCATTTGCCTAAAACATGGTTTGATTTACCGTCTTATCAAGAAACTGAGGGTATGACATCTGATGACTATCTACAATACATCTGTGAGCGTCAATTAAAGCGAGTTTATGATGAAGACACGCAATTTAAAGCTTCTGAACGGTTGAAGCATGAGCTTAATGTTATTCAGTCAATGAAGTTTTCTGATTACTTCCTAATCGTTAAAGATATGGTTGATTTTGCTAAACGTGAAAATATCTTTGTAGGTCCTGGAAGGGGTTCTGCGGCTGGGTCTATTGTGGCTTATTTATTAGGAATTATTGATGTTGATCCTTTAAAGTACGGTTTATTATTTGAACGTTTTTTAAATCCAGAACGCCAAAATATGCCCGATATTGATATCGATTTCTCTGATTATAGGCGTGATGAAGTCATACGATATGTGGCTAATAAATATGGAGAGGAACGGGTCGCTCAGATCATGACGTTTGGGACATTCCAAGCGCGCTCAACGATTCGAGAGTTGAGTAAGGTATTTGAAATTGACCAGGATCAACTTGCGTATCTTTTAAAGCAGTTGCCTAACCAATCGGCATCTCTTAAAGATGTCATTAAGGAAAATACATCGTTAAAAGAGACTATTAAAAATTCAACAGTTTTAAGAGAAATGTTTCGAGCGGCCGTTATTATAGAAGGGTTACCAAGACATTATTCTACTCATGCGGCTGGAATCGTAATTAGTGATGAATCTTTAACTAATTACGTTCCTGTTGTTGAAGGCCAAGACTTAGTTATGTTGACACAATATCCAATGCAGCAGCTTGAAGCGGTTGGCCTTTTGAAAATGGATTTATTAGGACTTCGGAATCTAACATTACTAGAGCGCATGGTTAAACAAGTTCAAGAGAATGAAGGTAGAATGATCAACCTTAAAAGCTTACCTTTAAATGATAAAAAAACATTTGATTTACTAAAGCAAGGCTTTACGTCAGGCGTATTCCAATTGGAGTCGAACGGAATGCAACAAGCTTTACGTGCTATTAAACCGAATCAACTAGAGGATATAGTGGCTGTCAACGCCTTATTTAGACCGGGACCTATGCAATTTATAGAAACATTTGCTAAGCGAAAGCATGGTCAGGAGCCCGTATCTTATATTCATCAAGATTTAAAATCTATTTTAGAAGAGACGTATGGCGTTTTAGTCTATCAAGAACAGATTATGCAGGCTGTTCACCGTTTTGCAGGTTTCTCTTATGGGCAGGCAGATTTATTAAGAAGAGCGATTAGTAAAAAGAACCGAGATGCCATCCATGAGATGAAACAAAAATTTTTACAAGGGAGTCAAAAGAACGGGTATGATGAATCCACGGCAACTGAGTTATTTGATTGGATTGAACGTTTCGCTGACTATGGGTTCAATAAAAGCCACGCCGTTGCTTATTCATTAATCTCTTATCAAACAGCTTATTTCAAAGCGAATTATCCTGCTTATTTTTATGCAGAACTCATCACATCAATTATGCATGATGATGAAAAGGTAGAAAAGTACATTAAGGAAGCTAAGATTCAAGGTATAGAAGTATTGCCACCATCGATTAACGATAGTTTTGGAAAATTTACAGTTCCTAAGAAGGATCAAATCAGATTTGGTTTGTTAGCCGTAAAAGGTTTTGGTAAGCAAGCTTATACAGAGGTTATAAATGCACGCAAGAAAGGTCGTTTTAAAGATTTATTCGATTTTTGTAAAAAAGTTAATTTGAAAGTGATCAATCAAACAATTATTGAAAATTTAATTATGGCAGGAGCATTTGATGAAACGCGTAAACACCGTGCTCAATTATTAGCAGCTGTGATGCCCGCCATTGAGCAAGGAGAATTATTCTCTGATATGGACGAACAGTTAAATTGGTCTGACGAATTATTTGAGATGGATGTTGAATATCCAAACGTTACCCCTTTTCCGATACTTGAGCAGTTAAAGATGGAGAAGAATGCATTAGGGTTTGTCATTAGTCCTCATCCACTATCATATATTCGAAGAACATTGAAAAAACAAGGCTTTCAAACCGTGAGAGATGTGTTTGATGCCAAGGAAAAAACTTATGCATCATTAATTGTTAACATTGAAAGAATTAAACATGTTCGTACGAAACGTGGAGAACAAATGGCATTTTTAACACTTCAAGATGAGCAGGCTGAATTAGACGCTGTGTTATTTCCTAAACTCCACCGAGAAGTACACAGAGAAATTGAAGAAGGCCAGTTCGTAAAAGTTCAAGGAAGGAAAGATAAAAGAAATGGTGAAGATCAATTAATATTAAACTTAATTGAACCATTCAACCTTGAAGATGTACCTAAGATGAATGATGCTAAAATTTATATTAAATTTGATTCGACGGATGAAGCTAAACAATTGGAACAAATTAAGAGTATTAGTCGACATATTACTGGTAATACACCTGTAGTCATTTATTCACCATTTAGACAAAAGACATATCAATTATCTGAAGAGTACGACCTATTGGAGACGGAAGATATACTTGAACAGTTGAGAAATATTTTTTCATCAGAAAATGTGATCGTGAAGAGGTAATCATTTTACGTACACAATCCTATTAATATGTTTATTAAATTCGATATGAATCGCTTTACACTTTTAAGTGTTTTGTTATAATGTATTAAGTTAAGAAGAGGTGGTCTGACCACTTAAAGTTATGAAAAAGGAGAGGTTCTCGTGACGAACTTAAAAGAAGAAGCACTGCATCTGCATAAAGTCAATCAAGGGAAGTTAGCTACTCATTCTAAAATCCCAATTCGTAACGAAAAAGATCTAAGCTTGGCATATTCTCCAGGAGTTGCGGAGCCTTGTAAAGCTATATATGACAATAAAGAAGCTGTTTATGATTTTACAATGAAAGGCAATATGGTAGCCGTTGTGACAGACGGATCTGCAGTATTAGGGTTAGGGAATATTGGACCTGAAGCGGCCTTGCCAGTTATGGAAGGTAAATCAGCCCTTTTTAAAGGTTTTGCTGGCGTGGATTCATTCCCTATAGCTTTAGATACGAACGATGTTGATCAAATTGTTAATACCGTTAAGTTAATGGAACCAACTTTTGGTGGTGTTAATTTAGAAGATATCGCTGCTCCTAACTGCTTTATCATAGAAGATCGTTTAAAAAAGGAAACAAACATTCCGATTTTCCATGATGACCAACACGGCACGGCAATTGTAACTGTAGCTGGCCTTATCAATGCTCTCCGTTTAAGTGGGAAATCATTCTCTGAAATCAAAGTTGTTGCAAACGGTGCAGGAGCTGCAGGTATTGCGATTATCAAGCTTTTATATAACTTTGGTGTAAGAGATATGATTATGTGCGATTCTAAAGGAGCCATTTTTGAAGGACGTCCTTATGGAATGAACCCAGTTAAAGAAGAAGTTGCTAAGATGACAAACAAAGATAAAGTGGAAGGTTCTTTAGAAGAAGTCATCAAAGAGACAGATGTGTTTATTGGTGTATCTGTTGGTGGTGCTCTAACTAAAGAAATGGTTGAAAGCATGAATGATGATCCAATTATTTTTGCAATGGCTAATCCAGACCCTGAAATTATGCCATCAGATGCAAAATCGGCTGGTGCGAAGGTGATTGGTACAGGACGTTCTGATTTCCCAAATCAGGTCAATAATGTTTTAGCCTTCCCAGGTATTTTTAGAGGTGCGTTAGATGTTCGAGCGACTCGCATTAATGAACGAATGAAGGTTGCTGCAGCAGAAGCAATCGCGGATTTAGTTGGGGATGACTTGTCGGAAGATTATGTTATTCCAAATCCATTCGATACTCGTGTTGCTCCGGCTGTTGCAAGTAATGTGGCTAGAGCAGCTATGGAATCTGGAGTTGCTAGAATTCAGGTAGATCCAGAACAGGTTAAAAAGCGCACACAAGAACTGACAACCATTAACGAAGAATAGCTTAGTGCTTGAGGTGCAATCATGACTAATTCGTCTAAAATCAAGGTCTACCAAGAGGTATTAGACCAAATTCGTATGTTTATAGAAACAAATTCTCTTAAAGAAGGGGATAGACTTCCTTCAGAGAGGGAGTTGGCTGAACAATTAAACGCTAGCCGTTCTTCGGTGCGTGAAGCACTAAGGGCGATTGAACTATTAGGTTTAATAGAAACAAAACATGGTGAAGGAACGTTTTTAAAAACATATCGGCCTTATCATACGGTCGAATTATTAGCTACATTCGTTCTGAGGCAACCTACAACCAAAAATGAGTTATTAGAAGTTAGGCTGATGTTAGAAGAACAGTGCATTACTAGGTGTGTCAATCAAGTTAGTCATGAGAAACTTATTGAAATTGTTAATTCTTTATACAAGGTAAAAGGCGATTTTCACAGTTATGTGTTTAGTGAGTTATTTGAACAGGTTGGTAATGATTTGCTTTATAAAATATGGCATTTGATTAATAACTTCTCTCAAACTACTTATAGTCAGCTTCAAGATCAAGAATTATATGGTCAATTAATGACTCATATAAAAAACAAAGAGTTAGAAGAAGCACTAAACGTTTTGAAGATACTATATGATCAAAAGACTTTGAATTAAAAATATAAAGTTTTAAATCTATGAACGATGAATTTTGACAAACTTTTTATCGAAAGTTTTATATAGTTGAGAGAGCTTGTTTCAATAGGGAGGAATCCGTGTGTTAAAGGATATGTTTAATAAAAAGAAAAAATATGCAACGGTATCGAAACAAGAAGAGCGGGAAGATGTACCTGAAGGTTTAATGATAAAGTGCCCTTCTTGTCGAGAAATCTTTTATAGAAAAGAACTAGAAAAGAATTTAATGGTATGTCCTAAGTGTGACCATCACCATCAGCTCTCATCTAAAGATCGTATTGAACACTTAATGGGTTCTTCGTTTGTTGAGTGGGATGAGGATATGTTATCAGAAAATCCGTTAGAGTTCCCTGGATACTTAGAAAAACTCGATAAAGACCGTGAAAAAACAGGGATAAATGAAGCTGTTGTCACAGGAAAAGGTTTTATTAATGGCAATGAAACAGCTATAGCTGTGATGGATGCGCGCTTCCGAATGGGGAGTATGGGATCTGTGGTTGGAGAGAAAATCTCTCGTGCAGTAGAACGAGCTCGTGAAGAGAAAATTCCTTTTGTTATATTCACCGCATCTGGTGGAGCTAGAATGCAAGAAGGCGTTTTAAGTCTAATGCAGATGAGTAAGACATCTGTTGCATTAGAACGATTCGCAAGATCTGGTGGGTTATTTATTTCTTATTTTACAAATCCAACAACTGGCGGTGTATCGGCTAGTTTTGCATCACTTGGGGATTATAACTTTTCTGAGCCTGGTGCATTAATTGGATTTGCAGGGCGTCGAATTATAGAACAGACCATTAGAGAGAAACTACCAGATGATTTCCAAACTGCTGAATTTTTATTTAAACACGGACAACTAGATAAAGTGATACACAGACAAGATATGAAGAGTGTGTTAACAGATGTACTAGACATGCACCAGTCTGGAGGTGGGATGTAATGAAGCACGTGTTACCTTTTGAAAAACCTGTAGTTGAATTGCGAGAGAAGATTGCAGAGCTTAAGAAAATAACAGCTGAAAGTGATATCGACTTTAGTGATGAGATTTCAAAGCTTGAAGGTCGCTTGGAGAAGTTAGAGCAAGAAGTATATGGACATATGTCACCATGGGAGCGTGTTCAAATGGCCCGTCATCCAGAGCGTCCTACATCACTTGATTATATAGAAAATCTTTTCACCAACTTTCTAGAGTTACACGGTGATCGTTATTACGGTGACGATGAAGCAATCGTAGGAGGTATCGCTAAGTTTGAGGGGATTCCTGTGACAGTCATTGGGCACCAACGAGGTAAAGATACAAAGGAAAATATTCGTCGTAACTTTGGTATGCCACACCCTGAAGGTTATCGCAAGGCATTACGTTTAATGTATCAAGCTGAGAAGTTTAATCGACCTATTATTACGTTTATTGATACGAAAGGCGCTTACCCTGGCCGTGCGGCGGAAGAACGTGGGCAAAGTGAAGCTATTGCACGTAATTTAAGGGAAATGGCTGGCCTAACGGTTCCAATTATCTGTGTTGTTATCGGTGAAGGCGGAAGTGGAGGAGCCTTAGGTATTAGTGTAGGTGACCGTTTATACATGCTTGAGAACTCTACTTATTCGGTAATTTCTCCAGAAGGTGCAGCTGCCTTACTATGGAAGGACTCTAACCTTGCACAAAAAGCCGCCGAAAGTATGAAGATTACCTCTTACGACTTAAAAGAATTAGGTATTATAGATGAGGTTATTAAAGAAGTTCAAGGTGGAGCACACCGTAATATTGAAGAGCAAGCAGAATCGATCCGCCAAACAATCCGTAAAGGACTAGATGAGTTAACTAAACTGACGGATGAACAATTGCTTGAAGAAAGATGGGAGAAGTATCAGCAGATTGGTGCGGTAACATCTGCTGTAAGGAGCTGATTCGATTCAGCTCCTTTTTTACTTCATAATACACGATTGAATTAACGTTCATTAGTATGATAAATTAAATATTTGTAAATCAGGTTTAACGCTAGTAAACAATATAAGTTTTTAAACTTTCGAACTTTTTCTTTAGTAGACGTTTGCATGGTATTTAATGTGTTATTGTACTAAAATATAAACATAATAGCAGAGACGAGGTGTTAGATGTGAAACGAATAGGTATCTTGACAAGTGGAGGAGATGCTCCAGGGATGAATGCTGCGATCCGTTCGGTTGTTAGAAGTAGCATTTATCATGATATAGAGATTTATGGAATCTATTATGGATACCAAGGACTGATTGAAGGGCATATTAAACGTTTACATATAGGTTCAGTGGGTGACATCATCCAACGAGGCGGAACGATGCTGTATTCCTCACGCTCTGAAGAGTTTAAAACAGGAGAAGGACAAGCTAAGGCCATTGAACAATTAAAGAAACATGATATTGAAGGATTGGTTGTCATTGGCGGAGATGGTTCGTTTAGAGGTGCACAAAAGCTAACAGAAAAAGGCTTTCCTTGTATCGGTATTCCAGGAACTATTGATAATGATATTCCAGGTACTGATAATACAATTGGCTTTGATACAGCCTTAAATACAGTCATTCAAGCAGTGGACAAAATCCGTGATACAGCTACCTCTCATGAACGTATTTATGTCATTGAAGTAATGGGACGTGATGCTGGCGACTTAGCTTTATGGGCAGGTGTTGCAGCTGGTGCGGAAAGTATATTAATTCCAGAATTTCCACATGATTTAGAGGAAGTAACAGAAAAAATTAAACGCGGACATGAACGTGGCAAACGTCATAGCATTATCATGGTGGCTGAAGGTGTTGGAAGCGCTAATGATATAGCTAATCATATTAAAGATGACTTACAAGTTGAAACAAGAGTAACAGTTCTTGGGCATACACAAAGAGGAGGCTCACCAACAGCCTTTGATCGTGTATTAGCTGGGAGACTAGGTGCATACGCGGTTGATTTACTAAAAGGTGGTCAACAAGGACGAATGGTTGGTGTTCAAAACAATCAATTAGTGCATCATGATATTATTGAAGCATTAAAATTAAAAAATGAAATTTCTGATGACTTGTATAACTTATCTAATCAGTTATCGATTTAGAAGTTTGTTTGAGGAGGATATTAATGAAAAACACTAAGATTGTATGTACAATAGGACCGGCTTCAGAGTCTGTTGAAACATTAAAAAAACTCATTGAAGCTGGTATGAATGTAGCACGATTAAACTTCTCTCATGGTGATCATGAGGAACAAAAGCAACGTATTGCAAATATTAGACAAGCAGCTAACGAAATGGATCAATCTATAGCTATTCTTTTAGATACAAAAGGGCCAGAAATTCGTACTGGTTTATTTGAAGAAGATGAGGTTGAGTTAGTAAAAGGTTCTACAGTGACATTAACGATGGATGAAATTAAAGGTAACAAAGAACGTTTTACGATTACTTATAAAGGTCTTATTGATGATATTGAAGTTGGAAAACAAATATTATTAGATGATGGCTTAATTGCTTTAGAAGTAACTGACATCAATCAAAATGAACAAGAGATTGTTACAAAGGTACTTAATACGGGAATGATTAAAGACCGTAAAGGCGTAAATGTTCCAAATGTAAGAGTAAACTTACCTGGAATCACAGACAAAGATGCCAATGATATTCTATTTGGTATTGAACAAGATGTTGACTTTATAGCAGCATCATTTGTAAGAAGACCTTCTGATGTGCTTGAAATTAGAGAACTTTTAGAGAAAAATAATGCTGATCACATTAAGATTATTCCAAAAATCGAGAATCGAGAAGGCGTTGATAATTTAGATCAAATTATTAACATCAGCGATGGAATTATGGTTGCACGTGGTGACCTAGGTGTAGAAATACCAGCAGAGGAAGTTCCATTCATACAGAAAACAATGATTAAAAAGTGTAATCAAGCAGGTAAGCCAGTCATTACAGCCACTCAAATGCTTGATTCAATGCAACGTAACCCACGACCAACGCGTGCTGAGGCTAGTGATGTAGCAAACGCAATCTATGATGGTACTGATGCCATTATGTTAAGTGGAGAAACTGCTGCAGGTGATTACCCTGTTGACGCGGTTAAAACAATGCATAATATTGCAGTTTACACAGAGAAAACCCTAGAAAATAAAGCAGTAACAAACGACCGTGATCTTGAAGTCGACTTTAATATTACAGATGCGATCAGTCATTCAGCTGCTAGTTTATCTGAAGACTTATCTGTTAAAGCAATTATTACGCCAACTGAAAGCGGAAATACTGCACGAATGGTTTCAAAATATCGCCCAAAAGCGCCAATTGTAGCTGTAACATCACACGCTTATGTTAGTCGACAATTGAGCTTAGTATGGGGTGTCCACGCAATCCAAGGTGAGCGCGTACAATCAACAGATGAAATGTTACAACATGCTATTGATAAAGGCCTAGAAACTAAACTGTTTAACCATGGTGACCGAGTTGTTATAACAGCAGGTGTTCCTGTTGGTGAAAGTGGTACAACGAACTTAATCAAAGTACACGTTGTTGGTAATGTGGTAGCAAAAGGTCAAGGAATCGGTCAACAAGGAGCAATTGGTAAAGCATTTGTAAGCAATGACACAGCGCTGCTAGAGAAAGAATTTAAAGAAGGAGATATACTTGTTACATCTGCAACTGATCGTGAAATGATGCCTGTTGTTGAGAAAGCTGCTGGAATTATTACTGAAGAAGGTGGTTTAACGAGTCACGCAGCAGTTGTCGCTTTAAACCTAGGAATCCCTGTTGTCGTTGGCGTTGACCAAGCTCTTGAGAAGATTAAACACGGAGAGGAAATCACGATAGACCCTTCAAACGGTAGTATTTATCAAGGCCGCACAACGGTGATTTAAAAAGGGGAAATGAAAATGTTTCGTATTTTATTCTTTTTAATAATTGTCATATCAGCTGTTGAGATTGCCATATTCGTTTGGTTAGGAAATGTATTTAATGTTTGGTTCGTTCTATTTGGGATTATTCTAACTGGATTAGTAGGTGCTCTACTAGCCAAGCAACAAGGAATAGATATATTAAATAGAGCAAGGTTTGAGCTATCTAGAGGACAAGCACCTACTAATGAAATTTTAGATGGTATTGCAATTTTAGTTGGATCTGTTTTATTGTTTACACCTGGATTTGTGACAGACCTTATCGGGTTTTTATTACTCATTCCGCAAACTAGAAGGCCAGCTAAGGTATATATTAAGAAGATTTTATCTGAGATGTTTCGTAAAGGATCTATTAAAGTATTCAGACAATATTAATCCACAATATAGTTTTTCAAAGCTCTAAAAGCTCCGGATTGAGCTAATGCTTTGATGCTGACTGCAGCAATGGGCCCAAGTAGAAAACCAATAAAGCCAAATAATTTCATGAATACAAATAGAATTATAATGAGAAGTAGTGGATGAACTCCGATGGATGAACCTACTAATTTAGGCTCTAATATATTCCTTATTATAATAAGGAATATAAATAATATGCTTAGTTGAATAGTTAACGTGTAATGATTTGTGAAAAACAAATACAATATCCAAGGAGTAAATAATCCACTAATTCCGATAAAAGGTATTAAATCTAAAAAAACAGCAACAGAAGCTATAGCTAGTGCATGATTAACATCGAAAAATAACAATCCAAAGTATACGATGACGCCAGTTATTAAGACAATTATTAATTGTGCTAACGCATACCTTTTAATTAAGGATACGAAACTATCTTTAATTGTTTGAATGTAGTCGGTCATTTTATTTGGGAGACTTATGTTTAGGTCGGATAACCATTTTGGCCCGTCAGAACTTATGAAAAATGTTCCAATTAAAATGAATAATACAATGTAGCTAGCTTTCAGAATCTTGGTTATGCTATTAATGGTATTTTGAAAAAAATTAATTAGTAAGTGCTGACTATAATCTTTAATACTGTTCATCATATCGTTCATGAGGTCTTTTAACATCGTTTGAGATTGCGGTTGGATAGAGTTTATATAAGATGCAATTAATTCATAGGAACGATCAATCAATCGTTCACTCCATAATTGAACAGCTTTAAATGTTTCTTCAATACTGTGAGGCATGATATGAGCT
Organism: Piscibacillus sp. B03; assembly: GCF_052246295.1. NCBI lineage: Bacteria > Bacillati > Bacillota > Bacilli > Caryophanales > Bacillaceae > Piscibacillus > Piscibacillus sp. B03. The sequence continues at coordinate 40,432 of NZ_JBQQCO010000002.1, forward strand.
AAGTATTGAAATAAATGGACAAGCTCGATTAGGCTAAATGTAATGAAGGTGACGAAGCTAAATAACATGAGCACTAGGACACTAATAACTGCTAGTTTCCTGTTCAGGTTGAGCTTGTCCTGCAACATTTGAACAAGTGGGTTAATCATAATGGCAATGATTAAACTTAATGCAAAAGGAAATAAATGATGAAAAATTAAATAAATGATTAACCCAACGATACATATCCAAAACATTAACTTAAACAAGTTCATATAATTTATAGTCATCATTCTATTCCTTTCGGTTGATTAACTTAGAAAGAAGGGTTATGAGTGTTATCATCATCCACTTTGTTTTTACTCATTTTGTTATTACTCGGTTTTATCGCTAAAAACCAAGCTATTCTTATTGCAGTATACATTTTACTCGGGATCAAACTATTAAAGTTAGATGATAAAGTGTTTCCATTTTTAGAATCAAAAGGACTATTCTTAGGAGTCGTCGTTATTACGGTTGCAGTATTAGTTCCAATAGCAACAGGTGATATTGGCTTTCAAGAACTTGTCCAAAGCGTTAAGTCCTACTACGCATGGATTGCGCTTATAGCAGGAATGTTTGTTGCTTATATTGCTAAAGATGGATTACATCTTTTAGCTAATGAACCACACCTTACTGCTGCATTAGTCATTGGGACCATCTTAGCCGTTGTATTTTTCCAAGGTGTTGCTGTAGGACCGCTAATCGGAGCTGGTATTGCCTACATTACAATGCAAGCTGTTGACTCGATTATTAAAATATTCTCTTAAGTTTAATTGAATTTTCTCAGGGGAATATATTTAATAGCTATGCAGACATTAAAGATAATATTATTTTCTTAAGTAGAAAGATTTCACATTCCTTAGAATTTTGTTTATAATGGTCTATGGGACAATTATGCTAGAGGAATAATAGATTGAAGTGTATACATACACTTGTTGCTCTATGATTAAATTGTGGAAAAGGAGAGAGATACTATGTCAAACCCGAAAGGTCTTGAAGGAATCGTCGCAACTGAATCCTCAATTAGTTCAATCATCGACGACAAATTGACTTACGTTGGTTATGATATCGATGATTTAGCTGAGAACTCAAGCTTTGAAGAAATTATTTACTTACTATGGAATCAAAAATTACCTACACAAAGTGAACTTGATTCTTTTAAACAAGAACTTGCTGACAACATGACCATTCCTCAAGAAGTGATTGACCACCTGAAATCATACGATTTAAAAACGGTTCATCCAATGGCTGCTTTAAGAACAGCTGTATCTATGCTTGGCCTTTATGATGAAGAGGCTGATGTGATGGAACAAGATGCAAACCGTCGTAAAGCACTTCGCTTACAAGCTAAAATTCCTACAATTGTTACGGCATTTGCTCGTATCCGTAAAGGAGAAGACCCAGTAGCTCCTAAATCTGATTTAGGTTTTGCTGCTAACTTCTTATACATGTTAAAAGGTAAAGATCCTGAAAGCATTGAAGAAGAAGCATTTAATAAAGCATTAGTACTTCACGCTGACCATGAGTTAAACGCATCAACATTTACAGCACGTGTATGTGTAGCTACTCTATCTGACATATATTCAGGTGTTACGGCTGCAATTGGTGCTTTAAAAGGACCTTTACACGGTGGTGCTAATGAGCGTGTAATGAGTATGCTATCTGAAATCGGTGAAGAAGAAAAAGCTATTGAATACATCGAAGAAAAGTTAGCTAATAAAGAAAAAATTATGGGTATGGGACACCGTGTATACCAAAATGGTGACCCTCGTGCGAAACACTTAAGAGAAATGTCTAAGCAATTAACAGGCATTACTGGTGAAACTAAGTGGTACAATATGTCTGTTAAGATTGAAGACTACATCAAAGAAAATAAAGGTCTACCAGCAAACGTTGACTTCTATTCAGCGTCTGTATACCACAGCTTAGGAATTGATCATGATCTATTCACACCAATCTTTGCTGTGAGCCGTGTATCAGGTTGGTTAGCGCATATCTTAGAGCAATACGATAACAACCGCCTAATCCGTCCACGTGCAGAATATGTTGGACCTAACAAACAAGAATATACTCCAATTGAGAAGCGATAAAACCAAAAGCCGGTTGAGCCGGCTTTTGTGATGTTATTAAATAATATAGTGTAAAAAGAACTAGGAGGTAATGACATTGACACAAGGTGAAAGAATTACAGTTGAAAATGGCAAAATGAATGTACCAAACAACGCAATTATTCCTTATATTGAAGGTGACGGTACTGGTCCAGATATCTGGGCAGCAGCATCACGCGTACTAGAAGCAGCAGTTGAGAAAGCTTATAACGGTGAAAAGAGCATCGAGTGGAAAGAAGTTCTTGCTGGTCAAAAAGCTAAAGATAACACAGGTGAATGGTTACCTAAAGAAACTTTAGATACTATCCGTGAATACAAGATTGCTATTAAAGGACCTTTAACTACACCAATTGGTGGCGGAATTCGTTCTTTAAACGTAGCATTACGTCAAGAACTTGACTTATTCACTTGCTTACGTCCAGTTAAGCACTTCTCAGGTGTACCATCTCCAGTTAAGCGACCTGAAGATGTAGACATGCAAATTTTCCGTGAAAACACAGAGGATATTTATGCAGGTATTGAGTGGCAAGAAGGTACAGATGAAGTTAAAAAGGTCATTGACTTCATTCAGAACGAAATGGGTGTTAACAAAATCCGTTTCCCTGAAACTTCAGGTATCGGCATTAAGCCAGTATCAAAAGAAGGAACTGAGCGTTTAGTACGTTCTGCTATTGAGTATGCTCTTACTGAAGGTAAGAAGAGTGTAACATTAGTACACAAAGGTAATATTATGAAATTCACAGAAGGTTCATTTAAAGCTTGGGGTTATGATCTTGCAGAACGTGAATACGGCGATAAAGTGTTCACTTGGAAAGAATACGATCAAATCGTTGAAGAAAAAGGTCGTGAAGCTGCAGACCAAGCACAAAAAGAAGCTGAGGATGCAGGACGCATTATCGTAAAAGATGCGATTGCGGATATCTTCTTACAACAAATTCTAACTCGCCCTAAAGAGTTCGATGTGGTTGCGACTATGAACTTAAACGGTGACTACATTTCTGATGCACTAGCTGCACAAGTTGGTGGAATTGGAATCGCACCAGGTGCGAATATTAACTACGAAACTGGTCATGCTATTTTTGAAGCAACTCACGGTACAGCACCTAAATATGCTGGCTTAGATAAGGTTAACCCATCTTCAGTAATCCTATCTGGTACGTTAATGTTAGACCACTTAGGTTGGAGAGAAGCTAGTGAACTAATTCACAAAGCAATGGACAAAACAATTGCAAGTAAAGTTGTAACTTATGACTTTGCACGTCTAATGGATGGTGCTACTGAAGTTAAATGTTCTGAATTCGGTGACGAGCTAATTAAAAACATGGACTAATTACATTTTTAGGAGGAAATAGCTCATGACAATCAAACGAAGAAAAGTTTCTGTCATTGGTGCTGGTTTTACTGGTGCAACAACAGCATTAATGGTTGCTCAAAAAGAGTTAGCTGATGTTGTGTTAGTGGATATTCCAGATATGGAAGACCCGACTAAAGGTAAAGCGTTAGATATGTTAGAAGCAAGTCCTGTGCAAGGTTTTGATTCAAATGTTGTTGGTACATCAAACTATGAGGATACAAAAGAATCCGACGTAGTTGTCATCACAGCAGGAATCGCTAGAAAACCTGGAATGAGTCGTGATGACTTAGTTGCAACGAATTCAAAAATCATGAAATCTGTAACGAAGGAAATCGTTAAGTATTCTCCTGATTGTTTTATTATCGTTTTAACGAATCCAGTAGATGCAATGACATATTCTGTATTCCAAGAAGCTGGATTACCTAAGAATCGCGTCATTGGTCAATCAGGTGTTTTAGATACAGCACGCTTCAGAACATTTGTGGCACAAGAATTAAACGTTTCAGTAAAAGATATTACTGGTTTCGTTCTTGGCGGCCACGGAGATGACATGGTTCCTATGCTTCGCTACTCTTTTGCTGGAGGCATTCCACTAGAGAAGCTAATCTCTAAAGAACGATTAGACCAAATTGTGGAAAGAACACGTAAAGGTGGCGGTGAAATTGTTGGACTATTAGGTAATGGTTCAGCATATTATGCTCCAGCTGCATCCATTACGGAGATGGTCGAAGCAATTCTTAAGGACCAACGTCGTATTCTACCTGCAATTGCTTATTTAGAGGGTGAATATGGCTACAATGACATGTACCTAGGTGTTCCAACAATTCTAGGTGGAAACGGACTTGAAGAAGTCATTGAGCTTGACCTAACCGAAGAAGAAAAAGCTCAACTAGATAAATCAGCAGATTCGGTTAAAAATGTAATGAAAGTATTAGCTGAAAACGAATAATAAAGTATAATAAGCTCGAGGGAAGATCTCTTTCCTCGAGCTTTTTTGTACTAATGTCTCTTATTTTATCTATAATGTCCTATAAATCGGCTTCAATGTCTCATAAATTAAAACGAATACCCATTTTCGACAATATTCGATTCCGTATTTCGGTTATGAATGTCTCATAAGTGGATAGAAATGTTTCATAACTGGTGATGTATGTACCAACTATGCAGCGAAAAGTTAGTCACCATTGTTATGTATGAACTTAATTACAGGTAAGGATGGTAGCAATGATTTTAATGATTGATCACGATGATTCATTTACATATAATCTAGTCCATATGTTAGAGGACATAGGTGAAGAAGTAATTACGATTAGTCACACGGATGTTTCTATTAGATATTTAGAGCATTTTGATCCTGACTATGTGATATTATCACCTGGGCCTGGTCATCCTAAAGACCAGGTTGTTTCTAAAGTAGTTCTTGATACACTTAAAGGTAGGATTCCTATTTTAGGGGTGTGTCTAGGGTTTCAAATTCTCGTTGAATTTTTCGGGGGTAAAGTAGTTGAGGCAAATCGACCTATGCACGGTTTAACAGATTATGTTCACCACGATGGAGAAACTATTTATAAAGGGGTGAGTTCTCCAGTTAAAGTGACACGTTATCATTCGTTAATTGCAGATTCAGATGAAATTCCAAGCCATTTAATTGTTACAGGTAAAACCGACAACGGTGAGATCATGTCCGTTAAACATAAAGAATATGACATAGAAGGTGTACAATACCACCCAGAGGCAATTCTAACTTCAGCAGGGAAAGATATACTCCGCAACTTCCTAAATACATATATCGGGAGTGGAATACGTGACTAAACAAATCATACATTTTAATCACGACTTGCTAGGTGATCATCCATATATATTTGATAAACCAGTAGATTATGTTGTAGCTAATCGTTTGGATGAAGTTAAACCAGCATTAGACCGAATAGAGCATTACACTAAGGAAGGGTATTATGCTGTTGGTTACTTAAGCTATGAAGCAGCTCAAGCATTTAATCCGAAAATGGAAACACATGAAGAGGTAAGGCTTCCTTATTTATATTTTGGAATTTATAAAGATTATCTTAAGTTATATGAAGTTCCAACTGGTGATTTACAGAAAATGAATTGGGTCAGTGATACGACCCCTAAAGATTATTTTAAGTCGATTGTTCATATTCATGATGCGATTCAAAAAGGAATTAGTTATCAAGTTAATTACACGATTCGATTGATCGCTCAATATGAGCAATTAAATACGCGTCAATTGTACGAGCAACTGAGACAAAGTCAGTTAGCTAATTATACTTGCCATTTGCAATTTAATGATTTTGAAATTATATCAGTATCACCAGAATTGTTCTTCGCTTGGGATGGCTATACGATTGAAACAAAGCCTATGAAAGGGACGATTAAGAGAGGGAATTCTAGTGAAGAGGATAAAAAACTGAAAGACCAACTTACTCACTCAGAAAAAGATCAAGCTGAAAATGTGATGATTGTGGATTTACTTCGAAATGATTTATCAAGAATTGCAAAAAAAGGAACGGTTAAAGTCCCTAAACTATTTGATCTTGAAGCTTATCCAACAGTTTACCAAATGACGTCAACTGTAACAGCTAAAACACGGGATGATGTTAGTTTAACTTCAATTTTTGAAGCTATATTTCCTTGTGGTTCTATTACTGGTGCGCCTAAAATTAGTACAATGAAATTGATTAAACAATTGGAAACATCTCCAAGAGAAGTTTATTGTGGTGCAATAGGGATGGTGACACCTGAACGGGGTGCTGTATTTAATGTTCCGATTAGAACTGTGCTAGTCGATCGACGTAAACAAAACGCAGTATATGGAGTTGGTGGTGGAATCACTTGGGATTCAACCCCTGAAGGTGAATATGAAGAAACGGTTGCGAAGTCTAATATTTTAAAACAACAGGGAAAGGATTTTGAACTGTTGGAAACAATGAAGTTATCCAATGGAAAAATCGATTACCTTGATGAACATCTGAATAGATTAAAACGATCTGCTGAATTTTTTAAGATCCCTTTTGAACAGACAAAATTAGATGAGATCATCCGAAGGTTATTGATAGAGCATACAGGGACAAGTTATGTTGTAAGATTATTACTAAATCGTTCTGGAGTATTTAGCTATCAAGTATTACCTTATGATGAACCACCCTATTCGGTTGATGTTGCGCTTGCTAAGAAACCGATTGACAAGGATAATATGTTTTATTACCATAAGACAACTCATCGAGAAATGTATGAAATTTTCCAAGAAGATAACGTATTTGATGTCCTTTTGTGGAATGAGAGTGGGAATATAACAGAGTTTACAAAGGGTAATGTAGTTTATAAATTAAATGGTCAACTATTTACACCACCTGTATCGGATGGGTTACTAGCTGGTACGTTTAGAGAGAGATTGATAACAGATAATCAAGTCGCTGAACGATCGCTACCCAAAGATGAGTTAAAATATGTGGACGAAATATGGTTTATTAATAGTGTTAGAGGTTGGATTCGTGTTAATGAAGTTATAACATAGATAAGTCTAAATGATTTAGGCTTATCTATTTTGTTTATACGGTAGAAAAATGTGTAACTTATTAAGTATAGGACCAAAAAGGAGTGACAGGAAACATGTCAGATACAGAACAAATTAAAAAACGTTTCGATCGAATATCAAGCAAGTTTGAAGTAATGGACCACTTTGTAAAAGAAGACTGGCGGAAAGAGTTACTAAAAGGTGTCCATGGAGATATATTAGAAGTTGGCGTTGGTCTTGGAACTAATTTTAAATATTATCCTCAAGAAGCTACTGTTAAAGGCATTGACTTCAGTCCTAAAATGTTAGAACGAGCACGCGAGAATTTAGATAGCGCGGCTGCAAATATTGAGCTTTTTGAAATGGATGTTGAGAATTTAGAGTTTGAAGATAACAGTTTTGATTATATTGTATCGACTTGCGTGTTTTGTTCAGTTCCTAATCCAGTAAAAGGTTTTAAAGAGTTAAGGCGTGTCATTAAACCTAATGGAAAAATTGTTATGCTAGAACATATGCGGAGTGAAAATGAAATTATTGGAAAGGTATTAGACTTCTTTAATCCAGTTAGTGTTAATCTAATAGGTGTTAATATCAATCGCAAAACACTCTCCAATTTATATCAAGCCAACTTAGAAGTAGATGAACAGGAATTTTTAATGACATCAGTGATGAGGAAATTAGTATTGTCACCAAATAAATAAAATTTAATAGTTATGGCCACATGTAAAAAGAATAAATACATGTGGCCATTATTCCATAACTTTAATGACTATGATCCACAGAGTCTGTTTGGTTATTCTGTAAAAACCACTTTTCCCCAAAGTAAGTTAAAATCATGATGATAATAGAAACAATGACAATTAGGAGATCAGACTGGAGCTTAACCCATAAGAAAGCTGTCAGTACAAGCCCATCTAAAATGAACGCCAGGCTAACAATAAATCGATTATAATCGATTTTGTCTTTAAGTTTAACTAGTAGTCCCCAATGAATAATCATGTCCATGACTAAATAGAGAATAGCCCCCATTGATGCAATGCGACTTAAGTCAAATAGTACAGTTAGTGCCATAGCAACTACAATCGTGTACACTAATGTGTGTCTTTGAATATGCCCAGGCATTCCGAAATGACTATGAGGAATAAGTTTCATGTCTGTTAACATAGCTAACATTCTTGATACCGCAAATACACTTGCGATTATGCCAGAAATTGTAGCAATAATTGCGATAATAACAGTAAACCAAACACCTAAGTTTCCTAATGCAGGCTCTGCTGCAGCTGCTAACGCATAATTTTTCTTTTCAATGATTTGATTTAAAGCTAAATTACTTGAAACTGACCAAGCTAAAAGTATATATACAAAGAGACTTATTAGTATTGAAAACATAATCGCTCTTGCAATGTTTTTCTTAGGTTCTTTTATTTCTTCACCTTGATTTGTAATCGTAGTAAAGCCTTTGAAAGATAGAATAGTAAGTGCAATTGCAGCAATGAAACCAGCAATTGATGTTTCTGGTGCCTGTCCACTACTTTCTGCAGGACTTAGTGAGAAGTTTACGACTACTAAACCAGCACCTGCAAAAATGAGAAGACCAATTATTTTAAGTAATGAAACGAATGAAGTAAAAGATTGAATAAATGTATTTCCTGATATGTTTACAAGAAATGCAAAGATCAATAAGCCAACACCAAGAACTGGAACCCAAAAACTATTTTCTCCAATATCAAAAAGTTGTAACGTATAAGTTCCAAAGGTTCTGGCTACTAGGCTTTGGTTAATTACCATAGAAAAGGCCATTAATAATGCAGCAAACGCGGTAATCGTTGTTTTACCGTATTCTTTAACGAGATACATTCCAATTCCACCAGCTGAGGGGTATGCATTGCTTAACTTTGTGTAGGAATAGGCACTAAAACCGGTTACTATCCCTCCTAATATGAAAATTAAGGGAAACCATTTTCCACCTAATTCAGCCACTTGTCCTAGTAAGGCAAAAATTCCTGCACTAATCATAACGCCAGTTCCTAGTCCAATAGCACCTAATAGTGTAATGCTATTTTTCTTATAACGTTGTTGGCTTTCCAAAATCCCACCTCCACTTTATATTTCTTACACTAAGTTTTACCCTTTAATGTGCAGAAAATGTGCAAACATCGTTTTAATATGCATAAAACTACGAATTAAGTTAAACTAACCTTAGTTATTTAGCTATCTTCACGGAATAAATATATTTTCTGCATAAAAAGTTGACAATTAATAGTTACAATTTATTGAGATTAATAATGGAGGTATACAGGATGAAGCGTTTAATAATTTTAAGCATTATATTATTGTCAGTATTAATAGCATGCTCTAATGAAGACCAAATAGATTCTGAACCATCTAATAGTAGTGCTAATGAAAATGAATCATCACAAGAAAAAAATTTGAACGAAGATTTAACATCAATCTCTAAGGAAATGCAAGATCAACAATTAACACATGTACATGGTATGGGCTTTACTTCAGACGGGAGCCGTTTGTTACTAGGTACTCATGCTGGTTTAAGATGGTATGAGAATGGCAAATGGTTTGAGACGACTCAAAACATAAATGATTATATGGGCTTTAATGTTGTCAATCAGGGATTCTATACATCGGGTCATCCAGGTGCTCAATCTGACCTTCCTAACCCAATTGGACTACAGAGAAGTTTAGATGGGGGCAAAACATTAGAAAGTTTGGGATTTGTGGGAGAAAGAGATTTTCATTACTTAGCAGTTGGTTATACAAGCCATGATATATTGTTATTTAATCCTGAACAATATTCTAAACTTGACCAAGGTTTTTTCTTAAGTCAAGATAACGGTGAGTCATGGGAATCCGTTAATGCATCAAATGTGGAAGGAGAACTTTTAGACATCGCATTACACCCATCAAATTCTGATTTCATGGCAATCGCATCAGTTGGTGGCGTTTATTTATCAGATGATGGTGGAGACACTTTTACTCTATTAACTGATCAAGCGCAAGGCGTGGGTGTGTTTTTTGATGAAGAGACTTTTTACTACACCACCTACCAAGATAGTGCATCTTTTATAGCTTATGACCTTAATAGTCAAAAACAAGAAGAGAAAAACCTTCCTGATTTAGGTGAAGATGCACCTATTTATATTGCACAAAATCCACAAAACAATAAGGAGTTAGTCATTTACACTTACGTAAATGAAAATCTTTATATTACTGAAAATGATACAGAAGATTGGGAGTTAATTTCAGAAGGTGGACAAATTAAATAGCTATGATGTATAAACTATCCTTTAAAGTTGGTATGTTATTTTTTGTATTCATTGTCTTGATTGAATTACTGTTGTTTCTAGTCTTGTATAATAACCTAGCTAATAATCAAGTTGAAGAGGTTATGGATAATTTATTAGCTAGAGGTAATACACATCGTGATGTTTTAGAGGACCATTATACGCCAGCAACAATGGAACATGTGGGGATTATGGAATCAGCATCAGATTTTGTTGTAGTCATTACAGACACTGAAGGACAAGTATTAGTTAATTCTAATCCAATTGAAGATGAAATTAGTCAGGTCATTCAGCAGGCTATAGAACAACCAATTGATTCTGATGGAGCAATTATAGAAGATGAGTGGAAGGATAAAAAGTATATTGCTTCAGACAGTTTAATCATGTTGGACAATAACATAGAAGGCCATGTGCTAATGTTTGCAGAAACTGGTAAAGTGAAAGGGATGCTACACCAATTAGGACGACAGTTTCAAATTATAGGTTTAGTAACTCTTATATTAACTGTGATCACTATATATATTTTATCGAAATTAATAACTGCTCCACTTATTAGAATGAAAGAAGCTACAGAACAAATTTATAGTGAAAATAAAAAATTAGATCTAAATACTAAGCGAAAAGATGAGCTAGGTGTGTTAGCTAAAACTATTACTCGAATTTCTAAGGATTTAGATCAATTAAAAACAGAACGTAGTGAATTTCTGTCTAATATTTCACATGAACTTAGAACACCATTAACTTACATTAAAGGTTATGCTGATATTATTAATCGTCCTAATCTTAGTGATGAAGAAAAGAAAAAGTTTAGCTATATTATTAAAGAAGAAGCAGAACAACTATTAATTCTTATTAAGAATTTATTTGACCTGGCAAAACTTGATCAAAACAAATTTGATATTAATAAAGAATGGACATTAGTTAATCATTTGATTCATTCAGTGATTGAACGAATTAAACCAGTCTTAGATGATAAGGAAATCAAGATAGTAAGTAGTTGTCCAAATGAATTATACGCTTATATAGATTCTTCACGAATTCAACAGGTACTCATTAATTTACTAGACAATGCTAAAAAACATACTACTAGCAACAAAACAATTTGTTTGAACGTATCACACTCAGAAACAAATATAACAATACAGGTTACGGATGAAGGGGAAGGAATTCCTAAAGAGGAATTACCCTATATATTTAACCGTCTTTATCGTGTAGAGAAGTCGAGATCACGTACAAGTGGGGGTTCTGGGATTGGCTTAACCATTTCAAAAGAGATTATTGAATCTCACGGTGGTTCTATCCAAATTGAAAGTGAATTAAGTGTGGGTACATCAGTCATTATACATTTACCAAAGGGTGAGAATGATGAGTAATGTTCTGGTAGTAGATGATGAAAAACGCATGAGAGATTTAATAGAATTATATTTACAGCCTCACTCATACTCATGTATGACAGCTAGTCATGCACAGGAAGCCTTAACTATTATTAAGCGAAATAAAATTGATATTGTTATTTTAGATATTATGATGCCTGATATTAATGGATTTGAATTATGTAAGATGATAAGAGAATTTTCAGAGGTTCCAATTATTATGCTCACAGCAAGAGATAATCAAGAAGATGTCGTGAAAGGTCTTAAAATGGGTGCTGATGATTATATAACTAAACCATTTGATGAAAATGAATTAATTGCTCGAATGGAAGCTTTATTGAGAAGAACACTTCCTCAAAATATAGTTAAGATTAATGGATTGGTTTGGAACAAAGATTCTTTTCAATTAGTTTATAATAATCGAATTATTAAGTTGACTCCTAAAGAGTTTAAAATGATAGGTTATCTGATTAATAATCCCGGTATAGTGTATGAAAGGGAAAAGTTTATCGACCTTATTTGGGGCTACGCAACGGATGTAGAAGGGAGAACAATCGACTCACATATTAGAAACATTAGAGATAAGATTAGGGAGTCCGGGTATCCAATCGATGACCATTTAAAAACTGTATGGGGCATAGGATATAAATGGATGAATTGATTTTAATGGGTTCACGTGGCGCAGTAGTATGATACTACTGCGTCATTTTTTGAGGGATGATGTAAAAACTTTAAACTCACAAACAATTTTATCTAAAAACTTAGTTATGTCTAGCGCAATGCGTTCAACCACAAAGTGGATAAATGGACGCTTGCGCTATTCTTATTATTAAGTTGTCACATATAAAATAAAAAATCTGCACAATTTTTGCAAAATGTTGGGGTACGATACGATTGTAAATTAAAGGGAGGGAACAACATGAAAAAGTTAGTTCTTATGTTTCTATTACTTGCTGCAATCTTTCTATCAGCATGTAGTAATGCAGTGGATGATAAAGAAGAAGAACATGACTCTTCTGAATCAAATACTGAAGAGGTTGAAGATGAAGAAGGTTCGCACGAAGAATCTGAAGGTGGGGAGCATTCAGGAATGAACATGTCAAGTTCTGGTGAAGTTCCTGAAGGATTAGAAGAGGATGAAAACCCGACCTTTGAAGTTGGTAGCCAAGCGATTATTGAAGCAGATCACATGGAAGGTATGAACGGAGCAGAAGCAACAATAAGTGGTGCGTATAAGACAACCGTTTATACAGTGTCTTATACACCTTCAAATGGAGATGAGGAAGTATCAAATCATAAGTGGGTAATTCACGAAGAATTAGAAGGAGTTGGAGATGATTCCTTAGAACCTGGTGATGAGGTTACTCTAAATGCGGAGCATATGGAAGGAATGGACGGGGCAAAAGCAGAAATTGATTCAGCTATTGAAACTACCGTCTATATGGTTGATTTCACATTGACTTCTACTGGAGAAGAAGTCACCAATCACAAATGGGTGACGGAAGAAGAATTATCATCACCTGAAGAATAATTTTTAATAAAAAGGCACCTTTATCTAGAAATATGATAAAGGTGCTTATATTGTATATTAACTGTATACTTGTTGGTAAAATTGATAAGTTTGTGTTTGGGCGTTTAAAGATGACCTTGGTACATATGACCAGTTCATATTTGAAATGAGCTCATTATATAAGTCTTGAATATGTGCTTGTTGTAAAGCCATATCTTCATGAGCCTTTTTAACATTTTGATTTTTCATCATAAGTGATGATGTAAAATTCTCGTTTGCCATACATTTCGCCGTATTATGTGCTTCTAATGTAATCCACTTATCATGATAGGGCGCCTCTTGAACTTCCATATTTAGTGATATATCTGAGTAATCTGGGATAGGTGATACATTAATTGATTCATTATTATGAGGGTTAATAAAAGCCATCATGACTTTGACGTGATTTAACATGACTTCAGTCTGAAGTGATAAAATACTTTTTAATCTAGGGGTAGAAGATATATGATAGTAATACTGTAATTTGTTAATTACTCCTTCATGTGCAGCTAAATGTTCAGCCATTAAACCAAGATCGATTGATGGTAAAGTTGACATAGTTGACACCTCTTTATTTAATTTAATACAACATATGCCTAATCACAATTGAACGTTAAAAAAAGAAATCCCAAGTTTTAATTGGGATTTCCACTATGTTTTAATTTAATTTATTTTTTAATCGATCATATTCCTCTTCTGTAATCTCACCTTTAGCCAATCGTTCATTTAAGATTTCTAATGACTTATTATGGTTATCCTTGTTATTTGATTGCTTATTATTAGGCTTAAACATCCAGACAATGACAGCAATGATTAGTATAATAATCAAAATCATGATAAAGGTAAATATAAAATTACCGAAAAATCCGCCGGCCATTCCCCCCATGTTGTTACCCCAATTCATCATGAAAGTTTCCTCCTTATTTATTTAGTGAAAGGTGAAAATACTCCTTTATAATCAACAATGGTCATCATACCTCGATCAGCGTGATTATTGTCGTGACAATGGAATAACCATTCTCCTTTGTTATCTGCCTTAAAATAAATTTCAAAACTCTCACCAGGTTTTACATTAAGTAAATCTTTTACCATAGGTTTCTGTAATGTTTCTCCATTTTTCGAGACAACTTGAAAGCGGTGACCATGTAAATGCATAGGATGGTTTAGTCGGCCATTATTTTTAATAGTTACTTTAACTAAATCTCCCTCTTCAACTTGTATAGGTGGAGTGTTTGGGAAAATTTCATTATTTATTTGAAATACCATACCTTCACCCATATTCATTCCCATGCTTAAGTCCATTTCATAGCTAACATCTGGATTTGAAGGAATATCATCAAAAATAAGTTGTTTACTCCCTACAGAAGCTCCATCAACATTCGAACCATCAGTAGAGATTTTTGGCTTGGCTTTTGAATAATCGACATCTTCATTATTGATTACTGGAATGTTGACATTTGTGGCTCCTTCTTCCGTTTCTGTTATATCAGAGATAAGCCAAGGTTCAGTATGGTTATTGGTAACTTCTAAATCAACACGTTCACCGGGTGCAATTTCGATATTATTTGATTGTCCATTCTGTTCTATTGTATTGGCAGCATCATAGGCTAAAACTTTTACAGAATTTTCAGGAAAACTTAACTTGTGTACTTGATAACCTGCATTTATAATTCGAAATAGTGATTTTTCCCCCTCTTTAATAACAATTGGTTCAATGCTATTACCAGTTTTTCCGTTGACAGTATAAGTGTCATACATTTGTTTAGTATCAGCTTCGCCATCTCCTGACATACTACTCATCATCATATCTGGCATATTTGTAATGCTTTCACGCTCTCCATCTGTTGACCACTCATCAAAAATCAATACTTCTTCATTTTCATATGAATATTCGGAATTACTTTCCTCTATGACTAACGAACCATAAAGCCCTTTATCAACTTGATAAGCACTATGCTCATGGGAATGGTACCAATAAGTGCCCGGGTGTTTTGCTTCAAATTCATAGGTGAACGTTTCCCCTGGTTGTACAGCTTCCTGTGTTAAGTCTGGTACCCCATCCATAATGTTGGGGAGAATGGCTCCATGCCAATGAATCGTTACGGGAACATCAAGTTCATTACTCAAATTAACTTTTAAAATATCCCCTTCTGTAACACGTAATGGTTCACCAGGAACCGTCCCGTTGTATGTCCAAGCATTCACTTCCTTGTTTTGATCTAAAGACCATTTTACTTTTTGAGCTTTGAGATTGTATTCGGTGACGTTTTTACTTTCATCAGATTTTTCATACATATCTACGATACTAACCTCTCCGTTAATAATGTCTGGTTTTCCTTTTTCAAATATAAAAGAGTAATAATAAGTGCCAAATCCTATTAATAGTAAAACTAATATTAATATTGATCCTATAATTTTTCTTTTCATTTAGTAACCCTCCACTAGTATCTTTTTACCCTAAACATTTGCAGAAACTGTGCATTATTCGTTAATTATCTTTTAAATAAGCATTATGAATTTATATTTATTGGTTAATCTAAGAAATGAATAAAATGAAAGGAGTGGTTTTATGGGAGTACTATCTACAACACCAACCAATATGGATTCATGTATTGAAGCATGTCTAAAATGTCTTCGAGCTTGTGAGGAATGTTTTACAGCTTGTTTGCAAGAACCAGATGTACAAGCACGCACTAATTGTTTGCAACTATTAAATGATTGTGCTGAAATTTGTGGTCAAGCCGCCCAATATATGGCGAGAAATAGTAGTTTATCCCCTAGCCTATGTGGAGTATGTGCTCAAGTTTGTGACCAATGTGCAATTGAGTGTGAAAAGATGCAAGATACTCATTGTAAAGAATGTGCACAAATCTGTCGTGATTGTGCGCAACAGTGCCGTAGTATGGCAGGATAAATCTTCACTAATGGTACAAGCTAATGATTAGCTTGTACCATTTTGTTTTGGAGGTGTTTTTTATGAACATATCAGAAAACTATAATCCAGGAGATGTTGTGTATGTGATGTATCGTAATCCACATACTCAAAGTGTTGCTCAGGTTCAAGAAGCGGCAGTTGCTCAGCATCCTAATGAGCCTGGTCAGTTGGCATTATTTTTATATGATACGTATTATCCTTTAGACGACCAAATTGCAGTATTTAAATCACAAGAAGAAGCAAATGAAGCATATGATTTTTATTTTGGACAAGTGGATGGGGAGAACTTCTATGGTTAAGCCATTTTTACCGGAATTGGTATATGTAGAACCTAAAGCGTTAGATTACACCTTGGGCAAAGAGTTAGTTAATAAATTTGAGCATATGGGGATTGAAATTAGAGAAACAACATCACATAATCATATTCGGAATCTACCTGGAGACAATCATTTTCAACAATACCGAGTTGCTAAATCAACATTAGTCGTTGGTTTAAGAAAAACATTAAAGTTTGATACATCCAAGCCTTCAGCTGAATATGCTATTCCACTTGCAACAGGTTGTATGAGGCATTGTCATTATTGCTACTTGCAAACAACGATGGGCAGTAAGCCATATATACGAACTTACGTGAATGTTGAAGAGGTGTTAGAACAGGTTGAGAAATATATGCAAGAGCGGGCACCTGAAATTACACGCTTTGAGGCTTCGTGTACATCTGATATTGTGGGGATTGACCATTTGACCCACACATTAAAAAGAACCATAGAATACTTTGGGGAATCGGACCTTGGACAATTGCGTTTTGTAACGAAGTTTTCTCATGTGGATCATTTACTAGATGCTAAACATACGGTAAAACGCGTTTTCGCTTTAGCATTAACGCGGACTATGTGATTAAGTACTTCGAGCCAGGGACATCGAAATTAGATGATCGATTAGAAGCTGCTAGGAAAGTAGCCGAAGCAGGATATCCTTTAGGGTTTATAGTTGCACCTATATATTTGCACGAAGGCTGGAAGAAAGGCTATAAAGAAATGTTTGAAAAGCTTGAAGCTTTACTTCCACATTACGCTCGACAAGATCTAACTTTTGAATTCATTCAGCATCGTTTTACAAAGCCAGCAAAGAAAACAATTGAGAAAAACTATCCCATGACTAAGTTAGAGTTAGATGAAGAAAAGCGTAAACCTAAATGGGGTAAATATGGGATTTGGAAATACGTTTACACTGATGAAGAACAAGAGGATATGAAAAACACGCTAGGAAAATATTTAGATGATTATTTTCCTGAAGCTAAGTTTGAATATTTTACGTAATAAGGTGGTTGGGATCATTCAACCACCTTATTTTTTAAGATAAAACATATTTAAGTAGTAAAGATACTTACTACTTGGTATTGAAGGTTCATCATGGTGAATAACTTCTAACTGTGGCTTATTAGAAATAATTGTTCTCATTGATGTGACGTTAGCTAAATATCTGAAGTGAGGACGCGTCAATGTTTTGACCAGATAAGCAGAACGAGTACTACCGGACCTTCTATTTTGATTTAAAAAATTTAAGATTTGGTCTGCTGAAGTTATGCCTATTCCATGACCGAAGTAACTGCCATCTTCCATGACAACAGCATTTTCGCCTTGCCACCAAGGTGTTCGAGGATTTACATCAGGATTTTTAAAATAAACGATGTCTCCTGGAATTAAATGTTCTGTATCAATATTTTGTAGACGCAGATCAGAATCTGCATGCCAGCTATATAGATATAAGTTTTTAAAAAGTCGATTGAACTGTTGTTTGTCAATCGTGTTTAATACTGAGTGATAGTAAATAATTAACATAGCTGTTGCACATTCAAAACCGTACAAATGGCTGTTTAAATATATATCTTCTATCGCATCAGCAGGTTCTACGTTTGACTTAAGTTTGAAACCTCCTAAAATCGTTCTAGTCCAAAACTCTGGATTACAACGAGAGTTCGCAAACACTTCAAATTCAGCTTGACTCTGGTTCATTAACCTTGCGCTATTCATAATATTTTTTCTTAACGTGATTTCGAATTCAAGTTCATACATAGATTGATAAGCGTAGGTTAATGGATCACTTAATAAACTGTTAAAGATAACCCTTTCAATCGGGTCAAGTGATAAATAGTTAGCATTTTGAAGGTTGTTACCAGCAACTCTAATCATACCAACCGCTCCTATACAAAATTGGGTGTTAGTGTATATTACTCAATAAGAACGAGGTCGGTGATGAATAAAATTTGATTATTCTCGCAAACTATAGATAAAGGAGGATGATCACATGAATCAAGAAACTTTCGTTGCTGTTAGAAAAGACAAAGATGGTGACATCACTCATTTCAAAACGTCAAGTGGGCGTGAGTTGGATTATGAACAAGCATTAGCAGAGATACAAAATGGCACCATTGAGGGTGTCAATATTGGAGAAGCTAGAAATGGGAGACCTGTCATCCGTGGCAACGCAGACGGGGATCCGACGAACAATTTAGATAATCTTGAAACGTTTTAATATATGAAGCACCAGCCAAAAGCGGTTGGTGCTTTTCCTTTATCGTAATTAAAGAAACTTTGTTAATATTGAAAGTAGAAAATTTATTTAAAGGTGGTCATAAGATGACTAAAGGCACAACTCCTAACCGATTGATTTATGAAAAATCGCCCTATCTATTACAACACGCATATAACCCAGTCGATTGGTATCCGTGGAGTGATGAGGTATTTGAAAAAGCAAAAGAAGAAAACAAGCCAATTTTTCTAAGCATTGGCTATTCAACTTGTCATTGATAACATGTTCGTTTGACTACACATAACAAAAATGCTATCTTATCAGTAATTACTTAATTTATAGGGTGGTTATTGATGGAATACAAAGACAAAATTAAAAATGTGGCTATATATTTACGTAAATCCCGTAATAATGAAGGTGAAGAAACCGAAGAAACTTTACAAAAGCATAAGCAAAGATTATTAGAAATTGCTACTAAAAACAATTGGAAATATCAACTATTCCAAGAAGTAGGAAGTAGTATGAATGAAAATAGACCTGAATATTCCAGAATGTTAGAAGCACTTAAAGAAGGATTATTCGATGCAGTATTATCAGTAAATCTTGCACGTGTTACACGTGATGATGCAGAAGCACCTAAATTTATGAATTTAATAAGAAATGAAGATATATTATTTGTTACTGATAGTGAAAAAATTTATGATTTAGAAAATCAGGATGATTGGAAAATACTTAAATTTCATGGCTTTATGGATAACATGGAATATGAAAACATTAAAGCACAGTTAAGAAAAGGTAAAAAAGATAGTGCGAAGCTTGGAAAGTGGTCAAATGGTACACCTAATTATGGATATGTTTATAATAAGCTTGAAAAGAAATTAGAAATAGATGAACAAAAAGCTAAAGTTGTAAGGTTAGCTTATCAATGGGTTATTGATGGTATGGGTGTAGATAATGTAGCAATTGAGTTAAACAAGTTAGGTTATCGTACTAATAAAGGCAAATATTTTCATGGTCATACAATTAAAAGAATGATTGAAGCTGAAATATATAAAGGATGGATAGTGTCGAACAAAATAAAAGGTAGAAATAAAACTGAAGGAAAGTTAAGACCTGAAGATGAATGGATAATTGTTAAGGATGCACATGAACCAATAATTGATGAAGATACATGGGATAAAGCTAATGAATCTTTAGAAGCTAGAAAGCAACTTTCACCACGTGCTAAACAAAGAAGGCACGGATTATCAGGGATAATTAAGTGTGCTAATTGTGGTAAAGCACATGCAGTTAGTAACCGTAAAGATAGGGGGAATGTTAAAGTACTTCAACCATGTAAAAAGAAAAATAGTCTTGGCGTTACATGTAAAAATAAAGGTTACAATTATTATAAAATGTTGGAACTAATTATAAATGAAGTTAAAGAACACAAAGAACAAGTTAAATCCTACTTATCAGACTACAAAGAAGATAATGGTGTGATTGATGCTAAAGATGAAAAATTAAACCAGCTTGAAGCACAAATAAACAAAGTCAAAAAAGCACTAAAGATGCTTCAGATTCAACTTGAAGAAGAATTAATTGATATACCTGGATTTAAGGAACGTAAAAGGGAAAGAATGGAACAATTGAATCAGCTAGAAGAAGAATATAATAAATTAGCTGATACAACTAAAGAAGATGAAATAAACGCTTTACAAAATTATACAAGCAGACTGGAAGTGTTTTTAAATGAGTGGGATAAACTAGATGATGAAAAGCTAAATCTGGGTTTAAGAACATTTATAGATAAAGCAGTTTGGCAATATCCTAAAAATGCAGAAAATCCACAATTAAATATAGTATGGAAAGCTAATTAAAAAGGGTGCTGGTTCTTATCAGCATCCTTTTTTCGTTGCACTTAATATACCTTTTGCAATTAATTCTATGTTAGGTTGATTAATTTGATTAATTTCTACTGTTATTTCCTTACCATTTACATTTTGTTTTACTTGTTTATTCTTTACATAATTAATTGAATTTTGCATTCTGTAATACCTTCCTAATCGTGTGTTTTGTCTTACACACCTGAAACAACAGAAAGAAGTTATTCAGACATAAAAAATTTAGTTTGTTTATGGTATATTATTTATTAGGAATATTAGAAATATTTTACTTATAAAGGGGGAGTTGTTTTGAGTAATAATTACTATTCATACAGAAACGGAATAATAAATAATTATCATAGACTAGGTTTGAACGATTTAATAGGTTATTTTCAAAAAATATACTTTAAGTATTTTGAAATGAATGCATTTAACAATTTTTTCTCTGAAATAGGTGATGAATTTGAATTATATTTTATTGAAAACTTTGGTAAACCAGCATTATTACCTTTCAACTCTAATAATAATTACTCTGAAGATGATATATTTGATTTGATAGAATTACTTTATGAGAAGATTGGTTATTCACTAGATTATTTTTATAACAAACCAAGAATAGTAGAAAAGAATGGTAAGAAGTTGAATAAATTTGATATTGATTTTGAAATATATAATCAATACAAAGAGGCAAATTTTAATATAAAGGAGTCATTTAGAAAAGAAGTCAATAGAGTCCTGAAACTATATCAAGAAGGATTCTATTTATCTGATTCAGGTGAACTACGAAGAAAACCTATAAATGAAATGGATTCTCTTATAGATAATGAGATAGAAGTTTCCGAAAGCAATGATAGGGATAAAGTTAATGCAGATAAAGTTGAATTAGCTAAATCATATTTCTTTAAGCGTGATGCAACTGATAGAGATAAAAAGTATGCATTAATAATTCTAGGGGAAGTATTAGAAAATAATAGAAAGGATGTTAAAAGGAAATTAACTAGTAGCGATGAAAAAGATTTATTTGAAATTCTTAATGGTTATAACATAAGGCATAGTGATTTTAAACAAAAAGATAATTACCCGAGTGAAATTTATTATGAATGGATGTTCTATCTTTTGCTTTCAAGTGTTAATGCTTATTACAAAATTCGTAATTACTATAAAGATAACTAAATTTGAAAGGGGAATAATAATGAATAGAAAAAAGTTAATTTACAGTATTCTAAAGGAACTTGAACAAGGTAACGAACCAAAACGTGAAAATTACGAACTGGAACTAGAACAGTGGGGTGAAATAGCTGAACTAATAAAAAATGAAGGTTATGTTACAGAAATTACTATTACACGTGGTGGACAAGGTAACAAAGTGTTAATAGTAATGTTTAAACAATCTAAACTGACAATGAAAGGTATAGAGTTTTTAGAAGAAAATAACGGTTGGGCAAAGACTTATAAAGGTTTAAAGGAAATTCGTGATTGGATTAGATTATAGAACAGGTGATATATCATGGATGAAAAGTTTAAAAAACAGATTGAATCAATAGGAAGTAAACTAATTAAAGAAAATGAACTAGCCAGAGAAAGATTGAATCTTCATGATAGTACTTATAAATCTTTAGAACACGCAAATAAAGTACTAGATAAATATAATTCAGAAAGGATTGCTAAGGAACAAGCTAGAGAACAAAGGGAAATTCAGTTAAATCAAATGATAGAACAAATAGCTGATAATACTGCATTTTTACCTGAAATGGTAGGGTTAATTAGGAAGAACAATGAACTAAATGAAGAAATGCTAGATTTGTATAAAGAAATGATGAATGTGATGAAAGCCGAAAGCAAAGAAGAAGCAGAAAACATGGTAATGGATGTAGTTGAAAAAGCTAAAAATACAAATGATTCATTAAATGCTATGTCAAATTTAATGAACTATGGCAGAGTACTTATTAAACTTATGTTTCCTGAAAGTTGAATATTAATATTAAACAAAAAAAATCCCACTGACTATTAGAAATCTTCTAGCTAAAAAGATAACTAATAACCAGTGGGTTTTCTTTATTCATCCGAACAAATAAGGTATATACCAACTTAAGATATTATAACTACTTCAGAAGCAAGTTGAAAGGGAATTAATATGTCATGAATAAAATAAGGGAATCCCTTAATTATAGGGGTGTGAGAACAACTAAAAGTCAAACATATTTATAAACATTTTTAAATTTTTCTCTAACTTTATCTATTAACCTTTTAGCTTGTGTTCTGTGCTTCAGGTTCAATTTCTTCCTTATATCATCAAGTGTTACTTTCTCAATATTATCAGCTTCTACATAAACCATAAAAGCTTCATATTCTTCTTGTGTTAATGTTTTTACTGTTTCATGAAGTAATTCCTTTAAAAGAATATTTTGTTCCATATTTGAAGCATCAGGTACTTCATATAAGGAATCTGATAATGATGTTGCCATATGTATTGGTTTAGTGTTTCTATCGGAAGTTAAACCTTCCAATCTTAAAAAATCAATACATGCATTTTTAAGGTGATTCTGTAAAAGTGGGTATAACCAGTAATTTAGCTGATATTTATAATTGCTTATAACCTTCCAAGCTTTGATGTAACAAGCAGATAAAAAATCTTCAAAAGTTACACGTGAATTATGTTTGTTCTGCTTATAAAAACCTGAAGCAACTTTATTTATCAGTAAATACGCTGGAACATCTTCAGCATCTTCTTCAGGTTCTTTAGTTAGTAAATCATTTAATGTTAATTTCTTATTAAAGTGGTAGTCAATAAATTGTTGTTCAAGTTTTACAATTGCATCTATGTTTTTTGAAAAGCGAATATATTGATATTTGTTGTTGTAATTTGCTTGAACAACTTCTTCAAAACTATTAATTCGTTTATATAGATTCTCACTAGCCATAAATAAACCTTCCTTTATAATTTTTTCTGTATTCTTGTAACAAACTGTATAAAGTTGTCGTTGTTATATAATGAAACATCATAACGGGGATAAATACTGTACTACACTATAAACACCACCACGCAGAAAAACAGACACTATTAGATGAAGTAAGTTAAGTAAAGAATAAAAGCTTCTATGTTATAAGAAAGCATGGTGAAGGTAGTAGATGAAGAACTTCAACATATTGGTGAAAAAATATAAATAATGTTGAAGCTTTCAGTCTGAAATTGCACCATCCAATGTTATAGGGGTGTAAGAAACTTTCAGCAAAAATATAAAACAAAGGATGGATGTAAGATGAAAAATTTACAGATGAAAATGGAAGAAGTTTTGAAGAAGGATTTAAACAAAACACAATTTAAAGTTCTTCAGGTGTTCTGTGAAAATGTAGATAGTGAAGGAAACTATGTTACAAAACAAAAAGAACTTGCTGAAGATGTAGGTGTAAGTTCACGTACTATCATTAATGCTATTAAACGTTTAATGGAATATGAAATAAATGGCGAACCTATTATTACAAGAAAAGCAGTTCAAGGTACAGTAGGAAATCCATTTATTTATACTGTGAATGGTGAAGTCATAAAGGCATTAGGTGAAAATGAAAGTGAAGATAATGGTGAAGATGATGGTGAAGCGATTAATTTTAAAGATTTAAGTACTGCACAAGATATAATTGCATATTTCAGCAGTAAATATCACCAACATTACAATCAATCTTATAATGCAAGTAATCAGGATTTAACTACTGCTGGAAAAGTTCTTTATAAACATAGTTCAACAGATATTAAAACTATGATTGATACCTTAATTAGTAAATATGATTTAAGGTGGAAAACAGATAAATACCCAAGACCAACAATATTTAATCTTATTAATTGGGTAGGTAATCAGGCATTAGATGTTGGTAGGGAAGATGAACAATTAAAGATAGAATCACAAAAGGCACATGCTGAATCTAAAGCAGTGAACAGAAGAACTTTAATTCATTTTGGGATTCATCCTGATACACATGAACATATAGCAGATTACAATCCAACAAGAAATAGTATTGAACAACTATTTGAAGAAGCAAAATATTAATGTAAAAGAACTGGTGTTATTAGTGAACTATTTGTCATTGATAGCACCAGTTTTATATATTGAGTAAATTAAAATGTGTAGTAAGTAAGACAAAATCAGTTTATATAATTTAAAGTTTTTATCACTACTAAATATTGTTGTATCAGTTATTACAGTGAAATCAGGGTTTTAAACTAATAGTTCTTTTGTGAAATGTTCTAGTTTAATAGTGGTTAAATAAGCAGTTTCTAATACATGAAACGAATCTGCTGGAAGGAAAGGGAATTTAATTGAGAATGTTTTTCAATTAGTTAGTTCAGGTTCTTAATCTTTTATTGAAAATTATTATTCAAGTACTTAATCAAAACTGTATATATTATTCATTTTAAAACTTTTTCACAAACTTTTTAGATGCATAAATAAACTAGCTTGAACCGTTGGCATACAAGGGATTAAAGAATTTACACAATGAAACTGTATATTTTATGAATATCAGCTTGTTTGTGAAATCCTATTATATCAGGGGTTTTGACGTTTTGTAAGTAAACATATGTTTTTATTATGTAAACTTGAATGTATAAAAAACTGCATATTCCATTAGGAAACACGATATTTTAATAGGTGAATCAGGTTAATTTATAGCTGGTTTTTTCGTGTTCCCTTACTGCTGGAATCTTTTTAATTATTCGTGTTCCCTTATCCTGATTTTATTCTGGGATAGGGGGTTAATTTAAAAAACATATAGGGGGGGTACTATATAGCAATTTTAAAAGGGATAGGGGTATGTTTTAAAAGCTTACTAGGGTTTTACATCCTGAAGCTATTTTAAAAGCAAATAGGGGGTACTATGTAACGATTTAGAAGGGGTGCTATATAAAGTTTATATGTGGACTGTGTGAAGCTTATATATTCTGATAGCACATGATACAGTTTTATTTTTAAATGTGGGGGTACTGTGTGATTTTGTGAAGGTGCTGAAGCTTTTCTTTTTTGTTGGTGCTGGTAGTACATACTAGCATCTATCTATCATTCAATCATTTAATTAAAGTTCTTTTGTTTTGTTGTTTTGTTGCTGATTGATAAAGATTGAAGAACTTGAAAGATAATATTCAAAAATCGTTAAGGGTGGCATATGGGGGATGGGGGATAGGTGCTATCTTATCTTGCACTTATACAATACACGCTATATTTTTAAGCACCTAACTTTTAGAATCCAGAATCTAACTGAATAGCTTCAGGGGTACATAAGAATTTCACTATTTCTAATTATTGAAAATCGCTTTTAATAAATACCGAAAATTTCTTAAGCTTAAATATTTTACTGACAATAGGTTCTAATAAAACATTAAAAATCCTTCGTATAACGTCTTACTTTTAGCATAGTTCATGCAATATATAAGTGAGAAAGCTTTAACTAATTTTGTGGCATAGGTTAGTTAAGCTTTTAACTAGTTCCAATAATAATATTACATTTTGCTTAATCATGTATTGGTTGAAGGTGTTCATTGTTTCATTTTAAAACTTTTTTGATGTTGTTTTTTCTATTGTGATTGTGCTTATCAAAGGCACTGAATGAAAGATGTTTGAAAATAGGATAGTTAATCCTTGCAGGGTGCTTCTTTTAGCATCCTGCTTTTTTATTTACGTATTAAGCATGAAAAATGCTATTAGATAAAAGGAAGGTGTTTAAGGTTGAATCAAAACACGTTAAAACTTGCTAGGGTTCTAGTGGGGTTTAGTCAATTAGAACTGGCTGAAAAGCTGGGAATTAATCAAGCGACTTTATCACGCTATGAACAAGGGAAGTTAAATATTTCATCAGAAATCAAAACTAAACTAATTCAGGTACTGGCTGAACATGGTTTAGGACAAGAAGATATTTATTTATTAGGGGATTTAAAACGGTAGAAATCTAAAGGGGTGTTATGTTGAATATTAATAATCAATTAACAGAATTAGAAGAACTTCAGGATAATTTAAACACGGTTAATAAGAAAGTGTTACTTAATCAGGTTCGTTATATCTATAATCATTTTGTAGATAATGGATTAACCTATTATGTAGGATTCGTTAATCCTAAAGAAAAAGACCACATAGTAACATACACGCATAGGGCAAAACAGAATAAAAACAAGGTTCTAGCTGATTTAGAAGATATTGAAATAGAACTGAAGAAAGCTAGAAACTATACAGATTATAACAACATTAACAGAATCATTAATAAGCTGATTAGAACTAGATTCTATCTGAATGATACTAAAAAATATATAAGCAAGTTTAGACCACTTTTTAATAATATGAAAATCCAGCATGAAGCTATTGAAGTATAAGAATTTAAAGGGGTGTTAGATAATGGCTGAAATTGATGAAAGAATAGAAAAGATTGAACCTGATTCAAGCTTAAAAGAAAGACAAATCAGACTGGCAAAAGCTTTTGTAAAAGATACTCATGAATTGGGTTTAGGTGTTACAGACTTCACCAAAAAATATAATGTTAGTACTAAAACATGGTATGAATGGCTAAAGAATCCAAAGTTTGAACGCTATATAAACGATTTAAAAGGACACATTATTTCAGATGATGAAAAGGAAGCTTACCACATAGTTAAAAAGAAAATCATGGCAAACGCTACAAAAAGGGATGCTTCACCAAAAGAAATTGAACAGTTTTTAGATACTTTTGAATATGTTGTACAAGCTGAAAAAATGGAAGCTATGAAGAAGCTGGGGATTAATCCTGATACTAACAACAGTTCAGATGCTAGAACACTAGAACAAAAGAAACTAGGTTTACTAGATAGATTAAAACCAGCAGAACCACAAGAAGAAACTGAAGAACTAGAAGGGAATGAATAGATAATGAAATTAAGTATATATCAGGATTTAGTGGAAGGTTCAAAACAACTTGAACAAGAACGGATAGAACGTGAAAAGAAACAAAAGGCATGGCAAGAAGAACAATTAGAAGCACAAAAGAAAGAACTAGCAGAAAGACAAAAAGGGATGAATCAATAATGACTACAAAACCATTAGAACAAGTTAATGAAATTTTAGAACAAGCAGAATCAATCAAGGAACGCTTCAGGCAATCTGAAGAAAACGCAAAACAACAAGCTGAAAAACTGAAAGAAGAACTTCAGGAACTTCAGGCAGAACAGAAAGAAATTTACAGTATGTTTGTACTGGATGAAGTGGAAGCTTCAGCTTTTAATGATTCTAGGGAAAAGGTAGAAGCTAAACAGAAGGAATTACAAACGGTTCAAAGCAAGATTAATAATATTAGTGATATGATGCAGTATGAATTAGAAAAGCTTTATAACAAATATGAACAGACTGTAAAACAAGATTTTAACACTGAAAAACATCAGGCAAGAAAAGATTCTAAACAGAAAGTAATGGAAGCTAAACATAAGTTCTTGTCTGAAATCGTAGAAATAGCAAAAGATGATTTTGAATTTTATAAAGCCGAACGTCATATAACTGACTTGCAGATTGAAGCTGGGTTGAAAAAAGGTAGAAATTACAATGATTTTATACCACCTTACATCCTATGGTTTTCACATGAAGAAGGAAGCGAACAAGATATAGGAAATGGCGAACTTTTCAATACTTACAAAAGACGTAAAATGAATCCTTCTTTTGAAGTGAATTATAACAAGATGAAAAAAGAAGAATAAAAACCAGTCTGAAACCACCTTTTAAATTGTTGAAGGATTGAAAGAACAAACACAAAAAGGGTGGTTTTAGATTATGAAAACAAATATTATAAACGGTGCTTTTATTTATGGCTGGATTCCAGTTGATACCGCAGAAATTAAATTAGAAGATTCTAACACTGATGAAGGGGTTAAATTTAGTACTGGTGCAGATGGTTTATATCCAGTCATAGCAGAAACGGATGAAAATGGATTAATTGAACATTTAGTAATAGATGTTAGCAGATTTAATGAACTTCAAGAAAATCACAAATTTAAAGAAGTTGCTGAAGAAGATATTTTAGAAAATGAATAATTAATTCTAGCTGGTGCTTACTGCATCAGCTTTTTTATTTATATAGGGGGTTATAATATGGCTAAAAATTCAAAAGAAAACAGACTAGGAACACATAAAAGCTATAAAAGTTACATTGTAGAACCTGAAGAACAAGCACCTTCAATTAAAATAACGGTTGAACATAAAGGCACTGTAAAAAGTTACACTAAATTCTTTAGAAGTGATAAAGAAAAATATGGTTTTATATCTGTATTAGGTGCTTTAATTCATAGTACGGAAAAGCTGGGGGGAATTGTTAGATGCTGATAAATAAATTAAATAGATTCATTTTGAAAATTAATATTCAAGTTAAAAGCTGGTTTAGTGGATTAGTGAAGAAGTTCAGGAAGAATCCTGAAGCTAACACTAAAGCACCTGAAGGAATCGGGAAAGTAGATATTAACCGTTATGAAACAGTGGAACAGATGCAGGAATTAAAAGATAAGATATTAAAGCTTGAATCAGGTTATAACAAACAGATTGAAAAGCTTGAAGTTAGTCATGATTCAAAAGCTAAAGAACTAGAAAAAGCTTCTAATGATTTAATGGCTGAAGGTTTAAGCTATCCTGACTTATTAGAACGACAAAAGGAACTAGAACCAGCTAAAGAAGAACTTGAAAATATTAAACAAGAATTACAAACAGTTAAAGGATTTAAAGAAGATGAACTTCTAACAATCCTGAATCATATGAAATCCTTAAAGCTTGAATACATTCAGGAACAATCACAAAGGATTAACCACGAAGCCGACTTAATAGAAGTACTACTAAAACAATACGAAAAAGGTTTAAATAATATATCATCCATTCACAATGAAACTGAAGAAATAGACACGCTATTAAATAACGGTTTTAAGATGTTAGGTTATGGCTGGAATCAAGAAATGGCTGGAAGGTTACGACTAGAAACAGATAATCTAAAAAAGAATAAAATCATGATTCACAATGAAGGTTATATAAATAAAAAGCTTCCCTACTAGTTTAATCACTGGCTGGGAAGCTTCTTTTTTTGTGTTATAAAATTAAGCAATTCTGTTTACTGATTTTTCCTTTATAATTTGCTTTAGGGGGTGATTAATTTGATTAGTTTTACTAAAAATCGCATCAAAAAAATTAATAAATTAGATGTGGATAATATTCCAATTACCTTACTGAAAGCTTTAGAATATTTTTGGTTTGTTGACAAATTGATTGACAATGAAATAAAAAAATATGAAGGTATTGGTGATGAAAAGTTAGATGAAATACTTAATGAAGAAATTATAGATTTTGGGGAAATGATTTCCCTTACACATATTAATTCTAAATATGGTGGTTTTTTTCGTAAAGAACTTTTAAGGTATATTGGATTTGATGAAAATGATGAAGTTGCATATGATATTATATCTGATTACTGTTATGATTCAGTTGAGAACAAAGATATCAATCAACTAAAACAAGAATTAATAGATTGGGCTATTGATTTAGAAAAACTTGATAGTTGATTCTAGTAAAAGAAGTGTAACCAATATGGCTACACTTCTTCTAATTCTTGAATCCATTCAATATCATCATAGTTAATATGATTTTTTCTACCTATTAATTCATACATTTCTTTTTCTGAAGTTTTATCTGATAATATCATAGTTAAAGCTTCTTCTTTTGTAATAACATGAAAGTAGTAATCAAAGGGTATTGAGTACGTATATTTTCCAGATACCTTATTTAGTAAATCTACAAGTTTAAAATTTTCTAGGATGTCCAAAGTGATATTAACATCTTTAAGTCTTTTGATGTAATCCAATTGAAGATAAATCATATCTAGTAATTCGCTAACTACTTCATGCTTATTCAATTTACATTTCTCCTTTTTAATTAAGGTAGTAGTTTATCAATATTATTATATACCATAATTTAGTAGAGAATTGAATATTTTAATCGTATTAAATATAATATTTAATGAATTTTGGTAAACATTCTTTTATAGAAAAATGTCGATTTATGATAAAATTATTTAACGGTAAAATTTTGATAGGGGAGTTGAAACAATGAGTTTAACTGATATAAGAATAGATAATGAATATAATTCTGACAGTAACATTATATTAAACAATGGAGATACTTTAGAATACTTAAAAACAATTCCTACTGGTACTATAAAACTAGCAATTACTTCACCACCTTATAATGTTGGTAAAGATTATGAAGTGAAAACTTCTATTGAAAATTATTTAGCAACTCAAGAAAAGGTAATAGAAGAACTGATTAGAGTTGTATCAGAAGATGGAAGTATTTGTTGGCAAGTGGGTAATTACGTAGAAGATAAAGAAGTATTTCCTTTGGATATGTATTATTATCAGATTTTTAAAAAACATGGATTAAAATTAAGAAATAGAATTGTTTGGCATTTTGGACACGGTTTACATGCACAAAAACGTTTTTCAGGAAGGTACGAAACAATACTTTGGTTTACAAAGTCAGATGAATATACCTTTAATCTTGATTCTGTTCGAGTACCTTCAAAATATCCAGGTAAAAGACACTATAAGGGAGATAAAAAAGGGCAATTATCTGGAAATCCTAAAGGTAAAAATCCATCTGATATATGGGAATTTGTAGCAAAAGAATGGGATGAAGAATTATGGAACATACCTAATGTAAAAGCAAATCATCCTGAAAAAACAATTCATCCTTGCCAGTATCCAATAGAATTAGTGGAAAGATGTGTTTTAGCTTTAACTAATGAAGATGATTGGGTACTAGACCCATATGCAGGTGTGGGTTCAGCATTAATTGGTGCTTTAAAGCACAATAGAAAAGCAATGGGTGTTGATAAAGAAAAAGATTATATTGAACTTGGTAAACAAAGAATACAAGATTTTTATAACGGTGATTTAAAAATTAGACCGTTAGGAAAAGGTGTACATAAACCAAGTGGTAAAGACAAAGTTTCTCAAATCCCAGAAGAATGGAAAGACAATTATAAGAAATAAAAATATATGGTAAAGATTTAAATCAACTTGATTAATCACCAGTACCAAAATTATTTAGATGGGAAAGGTGAATTTATGAGAATAGTTAATTTTTATTCCCACTTGAATGGTTATGAACACATTATGGTTCATAAACCACATATATGGGAAGAAATAGAAAAAGTAGTATCTTCTATTGATGCGAGTAAATTTAAAACAAAAAAATCAAGAGAAAAGACAAAGAAAGGTAACTTATTATATAGTCCAGTAGAACTAAATAAGGATTTTAAAGAGAAGTTGGAGGATGAGAACTGGAAAGAAAGCCGAACACAGTATTATGTACCAACAGATATTGAATTAATGAGGAAAACTGTGTTTTTAGAAGAACCTAGTGAACAAAAGAAAATAATTGAACTCAATGGTGATAAAGCACTATATTCATATAATCAAACTGATTTTGTTAAAGAACGTGTAGCAATTGAAGTTCAATTTGGAAAATATAGCTTTGTTGCTTATGATTTATTTGTAAAACATATGGCGTTCTATGTTGCTAATCAAATAGATGTAGGCATTGAAATATTACCAGTTAAAGATATGCAAAGTGAAATGTCATCAGGGATTAGTTATTATGAAGGTGAAGTATATAATGTTATAAGACAAGGTAGGGGTATTCCAGCAGTTCCGCTAGTTGTCATTGGAATTGCACCTTAAACTTTGAATAATTGTACAACCAGTGCTATTTAAGTACTGGTTGTTTCTTTATAGTAATATTAATTTGATGGATTTTATTATTCGTTTAAAAGAATAACCTATAAATGAAAGTACTGTTATTTAGAATTGGAATTGTTATTAAGGTAAAATTAATTATGAATACAAATTTTATAAATAAAGGTGGTGGTCATATGCCAACAAACAGAAAGCCCAATAGATTAATCGCTGAAAAATCACCTTATCTATTGCAACATGCTTATAATCCAGTGGATTGGTATGCATGGGGTGATGAAGCTTTTGATAAAGCGAAACGGGAAGGTAAACCTATCTTCTTATCTATTGGGTATAGCTGACGTTGGTTATTCTAAAGCACTTGCCATTGGTGTCATGTCATGGCTCATGAATCATTCGAGGACGAAGAAGTTGCAAAAGAGATTAATGATAAATTTATAGCTATAAAAGTAGATCGTGAAGAGCGTCCAGATGTAGATGCTGTTTATATGAAAGTGTGTCAAAGGATGAACGGTCACGGTGGTTGGCCACTTAGTGTCTTTATGACGCCAGATCAGATTCCTTTCTATGCGGGTACTTATTTTCCAAAAGAAAGTAAGCATGGCTTACCAGGTATTAAGCAGGTCATCGGTTACTTAGCTGAAACTTATCACAATGACCCTAAGCAAATTGAAGATGTGACAGAGAGTGTTAAAAAGTCACTCAACCAAGTTATTTTTAAAAAAGGTGAGGAAAGAGTTACTAAAGAAGCGGTGGATCAGGCTTTTCACGAGCTTGGTAAAACGTTTGATACCTTACATGGCGGTTTTGAAGGTGCACCGAAATTTCCAGCACCTCATAATTTAATATTTTTACTTAGGTATTATCAACAAACAGGTAAATTAATGGCTCGTCAAATGGTCGAAAAAACATTAAATTCTATGGCTAAAGGTGGCCTTTATGATCATATAGGCTTTGGTTTTACGAGATATTCAACTGATGAAGAGTGGTTAGTTCCACACTTTGAGAAGATGCTCTATGACCAGGCTTTGCTTTTAATTGCTTACACTGAAGCTTATCAGTTAACAGGTAACGAATTTTATAAAACAATTAGTGAACAAGTTATTGAATTCGTGAACAGAGAAATGAGGAGTCCAGAGGGAGCATTTTATTCAGCTATTGATGCTGATTCTGAGGGCAAAGAGGGTGCATATTACGTTTGGGGAAAAGGTGAAGTTGAGCGCATTCTAGGTGATGAATTAGCTGAACTTTATACAACAACTTATAACATCACTACAGAAGGAAACTTCGAGGGTAAGAATATACCAAATCTTATTAATACTCATTTTGATACGGTTGCTAAAGAGTTTAACCTTTCTTTACAACAATTAGAGGAAAAGCTAGAAAAAGCAAGGCTAAAATTATTTGATGCACGCCAACAGCGAATCTATCCTCATTTAGACGATAAGGTTCTGACTTCCTGGAATGCGATGATGGTTGCGGCATTAGCTAAGGCTGGGCAAGTTTTTCAAGAACAGTCTTACATTGATATGGCTAGGGAAGCAGCTCAGTTTATCGAAGAACACCTTAAAATTGGTAATCGACTTATGGCACGTTATCGAGATGGTGAGGTTAAATACAAAGGTTATTTAGATGACTATGCTTATCTTGCTTGGGCTTATCTAGAGTTATATGATGCAGAATTTCAACCAGACGATTTAGAGGCTGCTAAAGCATTAACTGACAAGATGTATGAGTTATTCTGGGACAAGGAGAATGGAGGTTTTCTGTTTGCAGGTCATGATAGTGAAACATTGATTTCGAATGAAAAAGATATACATGATGGAGCTACCCCTTCAGGGAATAGCGTTGCGACAGTGGTGTTGTCTAGGCTCACATCACTCACAGCAGAAACGAATTATGCAGATCTATTAGAGGATCAGTATAAAGTTTTTTATCCGGCGTTATCACGAATTCCTGAAGGCAGTACATTCTTTTTAACTAGTATAATGCTTACAGAATATCCATCAAAAGAAGTGGTGGTTATTTCAGAAAAAGATGCTATGTATAATGAGCTTGTTAAGTTAAAACGAGAAGAATTCAAACCGAACCATATTTGGTTAATGACTGATGATCCTAAGGAATTGGGGAACATTGCACCATTTGTGGTAGGTTATGATTCAAAAGACAACCAAACAACGGTATACGTTTGTGAAAATTTCTCATGTCAGACTCCAACAACTGACATTAATAAAGTATTAAAACTTCTTAAGGATTAGCAATATCTTCAGTAGTAAAGTAATTGGTTTTTAGTTATGATTAAGACAAACTTATAAATAGGAGTTGGGGAGTTTGGAATTCCGTATTTTAATCGTTGATGATGAAGAATCGATTTCAACATTAATTGACTATAACCTCATGCAAGAAGGTTATCAAACAGCGGTCGTACATGATGGGGAAACAGCGCTGAGGTTAGCTGAGAAAGAACAATTTGATTTGATTTTGCTTGATCTCATGCTACCTAATATGAGTGGGCTTGAAGTATGTGAGAAATTACGTGAAAAAGGGCATAAAGTACCTATAATTATGTTGACAGCCAAAAGTGAAGAAGATGATAAGATTACAGGTCTTGATGTAGGGGCAGATGATTATATTACGAAACCATTTAGTCCTAAAGAATTAAGTGCGAGAATTCGTGCCGTTATGAGAAGGGCTGGCAATCATGAGTCAAATGAAGACATTATTAGCTTTAATGATATAAAAATTAATGTTGAAACTTATCAGGTTTTCAAAAATAATCAACCGATTGAGTTCACTAAGAAGGAGTTTGAACTTCTTTTATACTTAGCAGAACGCATTAATAAACCTGTTAAACGCGAGGTCCTCTTACAAGACGTTTGGGATTTTGATTTTATTGGTGATACTAGAATTGTGGACGTGCATATTAGCCATTTAAGAGAAAAACTGGAAGACGAACCTAAAAAACCTGCTTTAATCAAAACAGTTAGAGGAATCGGATATAAATTAGAGGGTCAGGTATGAAGGGAATTAGTAACCGGAAATCATTAATAATCTATACGCTTATTGGTGTGGTATTCATACTCTTTCTTGGAGTTCTTTTCGTGCAAATTGCGAAACACTATGTCATTAATGCTTACGAAGAACAGCTAGAATATGACGCTAATTTTGTTGCGGAAGATTTTAATGTGAATGCTGTTTCTAATATGGAGAGACAAAAACAGCTTGAGCGGTATTCGGAATCCTTTCCAATTGAGTTGGTATTATATCAAACCGATACTCAAGAATATTTACATACATTTAGTCGTAACGAGACATTAACATTAAATCAACTTCTTGATCAATCACTTACCTCAGACCAGGCTATTACTTTAGATTCTAGGTTAGCTATAGTCAAAAATGTTAATGATGATATTCAGGTTATCGTTGTATCAGAAGAGTTACCAATTCAATATTTACAAACGACACTCTGGTTTATCGTCATATTATTATCGTTATTAGTAGGCTTTTTTATATGGGGATTTGGTAATCGTCTTTATGAAAATTACGTTAACCCAATTAGAAAAGCTTCTGATACGGCTAAATCACTTGCGGAAGGTAATTATAGCGCGAGAATTCATGATGCTCCATATGGAATTGTGTCTGAACTAAGCCAGTCGATTAATACACTAGCGAGAAATTTAGAGTATATTACATCTAAATATCGTAATCAAAATGATCGTCTAAAAACGGTTGTCAATAACATGGAAAGTGGTTTGTTATTAATTAATGAAAAGGGATTAACCCGTCTTGCTAACGAACCGTTTATAAGAAATTTCACTAACCAATCATCAGTTTTAGGCGAGATCTATTATGATGTAATCGAGAATAAAGCTTTAAACGATGCATTACAAGAAGTTGTTTTTATGGAAAGAAAAAAACAATTGACGATTGAGACGAACGATGGGGATTACTTTGAGGTTTATCTAGCACCAATCCGAAATAATTATGATACGTGGAAAGGTGTCGTAGTTGTTTGTCATGATATTACAAAGATTAAACAGCTTGAAAATATCCGAAAAGATTTTGTTGCTAATGTCTCACATGAGTTAAGAACACCGATTACGTCGATTCAAGGTTTTGTTGAGACATTACTAGACGGAAATGAGCATGATGAAGAAATTGTGAAGAAGTTTTTAAGAATTATCGACAAAGAATCTCGTCGTTTAAATGCTTTAATTGAGGATTTGCTAGAGCTATCAACCATTGAAAAGGATGATTTCAGTTTGACAAAGACTCAATTCAATGTATCTGATTTAATGGAGGATGTGGATCAAGTCGTTGAGAAGCAATTAGAGTTAAAAGATTTAACTCGCACTATACAGGTTGAAGGTGATCTGCAACTCTATGCTGATTACAATCGATTGTACCAATTGGTCTTAAATTTATACTCTAATGCGATACAATACACACCTGAAGGCGGCTACATTCAGTGGTCTGTAGTGTCTAATGAAGGGTTTGTTAGGTTTCGAATTAAAGATAATGGAATTGGGATTCCTAAGAAAAATCAAGGACGTATTTTCGAACGTTTTTACCGAGTGGATCAAGATCGCAGTCGTCAAACAGGTGGTACTGGACTTGGGCTTTCAATCGTTAAACATATCGTTGAAGCGCATGAAGGTATGATTGAACTTGAAAGTGAAGAAGGAGAAGGAACGACAATCACGGTGTCAATCCCTCAGAAAATATAATTTGTTATAATAGATAAAAAGTTAGTTAAAGAGGTGTTTTTCTTGTCAAAAGATGAGATTGTTCTGATCGATGGAAATAGTGTTCTATATCGAGCATTCTTCGCATTACCACTACTCAGTAACGATAGCGGTGTGCATACAAATGCGGTATATGGATTTACGAATATGTTGTTAAAAGTATTAGAAGATAAAGATCCTAGCCACATTTTAGTGGCTTTTGATGCTGGCAAAACAACATTTAGACATGAAACGTATAAGGAATATAAAGGTGGACGTCAAAAAACACCTCCAGAGCTGTCGGAACAATTCCCTGTCATGCGTGAGATTTTAGATGCATTAGGTGTTAAGCATTATGAACTTCCACAATATGAAGCGGATGACATTATTGGTACGATTTCAAAACAAGCACAAGTTGATAAAAAGAAAACATTCATCTACTCAGGTGATAAAGACTTACTCCAGTTAGCCTCAGATCATGTGACAGTTGGTGTAACGCGTAAAGGGATCACTGACATTGATGAGTATACACCTGATCAAGTAAAAGAGAAGATGGGTGTTACGATTGATCAAATTATTGACTTAAAAGCGTTAATGGGTGATAAGTCGGATAATATTCCAGGTGTTCCTGGAGTTGGAGAGAAGACGGCTGTAAAGCTTCTAAATCAGTTCGGTACACTTGAAAATATATACGAAAATATTGATGAGGTAAGCGGTAAAAAATTAAAAGAGAATTTAATTAACCATAAAGATGAAGCGTTCATGTCAAGAGAGCTAGTGACGATTAATCGTGAATCACCAGTCGAAATCAAAGTAGAAGACCTTGACTACAATGGTTACCAATCTCGTGATGTCATTGAGCTGTTCAAACAATACGGTTTTAAGTCGCTCATGGGACGTATAGATGGTGAAGAGGAAGAAGTCGAACGTGAAGACGTTTCATTCGAAAAAGTAGATGAGTTTACAAAGAATCTAGTTAGTGATCAAGAAAACTATTTTATTATGGAAATGTTAGAGGATAATTATCATAACGGTGAAATTCTAGGTTTCTCATTAGTAAATGAAAAAGGTCAATATTTTATTCCAACTGATGTTGCACTAACTTCTGGAGATTTTAAAGAGTGGCTAGAAGATGAACAAAGCCCTAAAATTGTTGCAGATGCTAAACGTGTAAAAGTCGCTCTGCAGTGGAAAGGCCTTGACTTAAAAGGAATTCAGTTTGATTTGATATTAGCATCTTATATTGTGAACCCATCTAATAGCAATCACGACTTACCATCTATTGCACAAGGAAATGGTCTTGTCGATGTGTCGTATGACGAAGAGGTTTATGGCAAAGGCGCCAAGCAGAAGGTTCCTGAAGAAGATGTGTTAAGTGAACATATTGTTAGAAAAGGTATTGTTGCGAGGAAGCTGTACCCAATATTAGATGAAGAAGTAAAGAAAAACGAACAAGAAAAGCTCATATATGAGTTAGAAATGCCACTTTCCTTGATTCTAGCTGATATGGAATATTTGGGTGTTAAAGTTGATGTAGATCGTCTAGAAGAGATGCAGCAAGACCTTAGTGAACGTCTCGATAAAATTGAAGATGAAATCTATGAATTAGCAGGACAGTCTTTTAATATTAATTCACCTAAACAATTAGGTAAAATTTTATTTGAGGAGTTAGAGTTACCTGTCATCAAAAAGACTAAGACGGGTTATTCCACATCCGCTGATGTTTTAGAAAAATTACAGCCTGAACATGAAATTGTGGATAAAATTTTGCTCTACCGTCAGTTAGGTAAATTACAATCTACTTATATTGAAGGACTATTAAAAGTTGTACATGATGATACGCATAAGATTCATACTCGATTTAACCAAGTATTAACCCAAACGGGACGCTTAAGTTCGACAGATCCAAACTTACAAAACATCCCGATTCGTCTAGAAGAAGGACGTAAAATTAGACAAGCCTTTGTTCCGTCTAAAGAAGATTACGTCATCATGGCTGCAGACTATTCGCAAATTGAATTACGTGTATTAGCTCATATTGCGAATGATGAAAAGCTTATTTCTGCATTTAGAGATGATAAGGATATTCATACTCAAACGGCTATGGATGTATTTAATGTAAAAGAAGATGAAGTTGACTCACTCATGAGGCGCCACGCCAAAGCAGTTAACTTTGGAATCGTATATGGTATTAGCGACTATGGCTTAAGTCAAAGTTTAGGGATTAATAGAAAAGAAGCTGGTCAATTTATAGAGAAGTATTTTGAAAGTTATCCTGGTGTTAAGGCGTATATGGATGAAATTGTTCAACAGGCTAAGCATGATGGCTATGTGGAAACCATTATGAAGCGTCGCCGCTACCTGCCTGATATTACGAGTCGCAACTTTAATAAAAGAAGTTTTGCAGAACGTACAGCTATGAATACACCTATTCAAGGAAGTGCAGCTGATATTATCAAGAAAGCTATGATTGATGTTATGGAGAAACTTAAAGCATCTGATATTAAAGCTAATATGTTACTGCAAGTTCACGATGAATTAATTTTTGAAGTGGCTAAAAGTGACCTTGATGAGTTGAACAAATTAGTTAAAGAAGCAATGGAGAATACAGTTGAATTAAATGTGCCATTGCTTGTTGAAGCGGATCATGGCACAACTTGGTACGATGCAAAGTAAGGGAAGGATATACTGATGCCAGAATTACCAGAGGTAGAAACAGTTAGAAGAACATTAGAGCCAATTATTCAGGGAAAAGAAATTGAAGATATTGTCATTTATTACTCAGGAATTATTAAAGAGCCTGAAGATTCAGTGGCATTTAAACATCAAATGATGGGACAACAATTTAAGAAAATTGATCGATTAGGCAAATTTTTAATTTTTCATTTAACGGATGACCGTTTAGTGTCTCACCTTCGAATGGAAGGTAAGTATGGGATTTATGATAATGATGAGCCATTAGAGCCACATACACATATCGTGTTTAAACTAAACGATGGAAATGAGTTAAGGTATCGAGATGTTAGGAAATTCGGAACGATGCATTTAAAAGAACCAAAACATCTTTTAACAACTGCCCCTTTAAATAAGCTGGGGGTTGAGCCTTTTAGCGAACAATTTACAACAAATTATTTGTATGAACGACTTCGAAAAACATCACGTAAAATAAAACCGGCTTTGTTAGATCAAGCGATAGTGACAGGGTTGGGTAATATATACGTGGATGAAGTTTTGTATAGAAGTCAAATTCACCCTGAACGGATTGCGAACACTATTACAATTAAAGAGGCTGAAACCATACAACAAAACACTGTTCAGGTTTTACAAGAAGCCGTTGATCATGGGGGTTCATCCATTCGCTCTTATTTAAATAGTTTAGGTGAAGTTGGCATGTTTCAGCTTCAGATTTCTGTTTATGGCAAAGAAGGTGAGACTTGCCCGAATTGTCACACTGTTATAGAAAAAATAAAGGTCGGAGGAAGAGGGACGCATTTCTGTCCGCAATGTCAACCAACCCCGAACTAACACACGTTATTAGCTTCTTTCATAAGATAGGTTGAGTCCTTATGGAAGGAGCTTTTTAATTTGGATCACATCTTGGTTATCATTTTATTATTAAGCTTAGCCGTTAGTTTTGATAGTTACTTTTTTGGATTTACTTATAGTTTGAAATCAATTAAAGTAAAGAAAACAACCTATTTAGTTATTGGACTGGTTACATCAGTGAGTTTTTTAATAGGTTACTTATTAGGTGACTTGTTAGCTCTTTTTATCCCGAGATTGGCGGAATATTTGGGCGGTTTTGTGTTTGTATTAATAGGTTGTTATGTTTTATGGCAATGGTTTGATGAGCAACGTGAGAAGTTCCGTCATTATTACCAAAAAGAAGCGGTTCGTTTTAATATAAAAACGATTTGGATGATCTTAAAAAATCCACAAATGGCAGACTTAGATCAATCCGGTACCATTTCAGGGAAAGAATCTTTTGTCGTAGCCCTTGCGCTATCGTTAGATTCTTTTGGTGGTGGAGTTGGAGCCGCATTTAGTATCCTTCCATATATGTTAACAGCATTTTTAATAGGATTATGTTCGATGTTTTTCTTAGGATTCGGTACTTTAACAGGCCGCGTCTTAACAAAGTATAATTGGATGCATCAATTATCTTTTCTGCCAGGCTTAATTTTTATTATGTTAGGAATATGGAATATAACGAAGTAGGTGATCAGTATGTCAGTAATCATTGGTTTGACAGGAAGTATAGCAACGGGTAAATCCACAGTATCTAAAATGTTTAAAGAATGGGAGATTCCAGTCGTTGACGCGGATCAAATTGCGCGAAATGTCGTTGAACCAGGTGAGCCAGCTTATAATAAAATAGTGAAACACTTTGGTGAAAAAGTGTTATACGATAATGGTACATTAAATCGAAAAAAGCTTGGTGAAATAGTTTTTGGTGATGAAGAAGAGCGCAAGACACTGAATGGTTTTATTCACCCAGAGATTCGAAAAGAAATGATTAGACAACGAGAGGAATATGTTGCGGCAGGAGAGTCTGCCGTTGTGTTGGACATCCCTTTATTGTTTGAAAATAAATTATTTGATTACGTTGATAAAGTCCTTGTAGTGTATGTTGATCCTGATACCCAACTTGAAAGGCTAATGGAACGCGATGAAACTGGACAAGAAGAAGCGTTAAGTCGAATCCAATCTCAGATTTCTATTACGGAAAAGAAAGATCGAGCTGATGCGATTATTGATAATACGGGTTCAGTTGAAAAAAGCAAGGAACAATTAAAGGAAATTCTCCAAAAATGGGGAATTGAAAATAAAAATCTATAAAAGTAGTAACATTTTTTTATAAAACTCCCCTATAATATAATAAATGTGTTATACTATTGTCGTAAAAAATAATGTTAAGTGTAACATATATAGAGCTTGGGAGGTTATTTAAATGACAACACGTATTGCAATTAATGGATTTGGCAGAATTGGTCGTATGGTTTTTCGTAAAGCGATCAAAGACGAAGCTTTAGAGGTTGTAGCAATTAACGCAAGTTACCCAACAGAAACATTAGCACATTTAATTAAATATGATTCTGTACATGGACGGTTTGATGGAGAGGTTACGCATACAGATGACGAAATGATCGTAGATGGAAAGCATGTCGCTAAGGTTTCAAATCGTAACCCATTAGAATTACCATGGGCAGATTTAAACGTAGATATTGTAATTGAAGCAACAGGTAAATTTAAAACTAAAGAAACAGCTTCACAACACATTACAGCTGGAGCAAAGCGCGTGATTATTTCTGCTCCTGGAAAAGAAGTTGATCGTACTATTGTTATGGGTGTTAATGAAGACGACTTTAATCCTGATACAGACGAAGTAATTTCAAATGCATCTTGTACGACTAACTGCTTAGCTCCTGTGGTTAAGGTGTTAAATGATGAGTTCGGTATTGAAGAAGGATTAATGACAACTGTTCATTCATTTACAAATGATCAGAAAAACTTAGATAACCCGCATAAAGACTTGCGTCGTGCGCGTGGTTTAACACAATCAATTATTCCAACTTCGACTGGTGCTGCGAAAGCCATTAATGAAGTTTTACCAGAATTAAAAGGCCGTCTACATGGTATGGCATTACGTGTACCGACACCAAACGTGTCATTAGTAGATTTAGTAGTAGATGTTAAACAGGATGTGACAGCTGAAGAAGTGAACCAAGCATTCTATAGTGCTATGGAAAAACAAATGGCTGGAATCTTATCTATTAATGACGAGCCATTAGTTTCAGTTGACTACACGACGTCACCATATTCTTCAATTGTTGATGGTTTATCGACAATGGTAATGGGTACTCGTAAAGTGAAAGTATTAGCTTGGTATGATAACGAGTGGGGCTATTCCTGCCGTATCGTCGATTTAGCAAAGTATGTTTCCCAAAATATTAAAAATGGTCAAGTGACTATGTAAATAAGCTAAAAAGCCAATCGTACTCGAGAGTTCGATTGGCTTTTTTGTGGCTAAAGGTCGATAAATTATCGATAGGGATCGATAAAAAAGACTTTTTTACCGAGTCGACAAAATTCGTGGCTGATATTTTTTGATAAGGGGTCGATAAATCGTAAAGTGGGGTCGATAAAGAGCACGGTTTTAAATTTAGAAATTAAATGTGAAGCAAGAAGCATGTGTTGTAACGCCGAACTGGTGCATTATAATAAAATTCAACAACTTTATGGGCATCAATATTATAAAATTAACTTTAAAATTTAACAGAGCAAAAAATAAAATATTTTGAAGGAAATTGAGGGGCAATGTCGAATACTTTTCTCGTAACTATATTCAATGTGATAAAGGAGAGTTGCGAATGTCAGAAGAATATTCAAATAATGTGTATGAATTTATGCAGAATTCAACTAGTACCAAAACGTATCGTCACGATTATCCAATGACTGAAGAATTAATGGATGAATTATTAGGCGAGGTTTATTTGCCAATTTATAAACAGACTTATTTTCATCACTATGAAAATGCCAAAGACAGATTGTTAAGATTTGTTCGTGAACACGAGGTTCCTAATACAAAACAAGAGAAGGTCATTGATTTAGTGTTTTGGTGGAAGATTCTATACGAAATGCAACATGATGAAGATTTTGATGAAGTTTATCAATATAAGGTTTCTCATCAAGCTTTCTTAAATAAACGACCCATACTATCCTCTTGGTTAAAAGAGTGGTATAAGATTTATCCTAAATTTTATTATGTTTCCGACCAGTTTGCACTAAATGGTTCGTTTGCTGTAGATTGTGAGAAACAAACAATTACCGAAATTCTATTTCCCCATCCGATGATTCAACCCCCGAAAAAGTACTCTATAATAGTGGCTATATTACTTCCTTACTGTGATTCATTGTATTTTCCGTTATGTGATTACTATGTGTTTGATGACAAAGTCAAACGAGAAATTGCTCCCAACATCAACTTTCTTTATCAAGAACTAGATGGCAAAGATCACAAGCTCGATCAATTTATGCATATGTTCTCTTCCGTATTGAGATTAGAACAATTATATTTAGATAATAT
Organism: Piscibacillus sp. B03; assembly: GCF_052246295.1. Classification (NCBI taxonomy): domain Bacteria; kingdom Bacillati; phylum Bacillota; class Bacilli; order Caryophanales; family Bacillaceae; genus Piscibacillus; species Piscibacillus sp. B03. The sequence goes on from NZ_JBQQCO010000002.1 coordinate 84,542, forward strand.
AACTTCTAGACCCAATGACATCTAAATCCCCTTCTATATTTTATTCTCAATTAACTGTAAAATTTGTTATACTAGTAAAAAGGTATAGACTACGGTATGTTTACGGAGGAAAAAAGATGCGTTGCCCGAACTGTGATGCAAAAAACACAAGAGTATTAGATTCAAGACCGATTGATGAAGGTCGTTCAATTAGACGAAGAAGAGAGTGCGAGTCGTGTCAGTATCGCTTTACAACATTTGAGCGAGTAGAAGAAATTCCTTTAATCGTTGTGAAAAAAGAAGGTACCCGAGAAGAGTTTAATCGAGAGAAATTAAAGCGAGGATTAATTAAAGCTTGCGAAAAACGCCCGGTTTCAATTGAAGAAATTGAGCGTATTGCATTTGATGTTGAAAAAGATTTAAGAAACCAAGGGAACTCTGAAATCTTAAGTGATGATATTGGGGAATTAATTATGGATCGGTTAGCTGAAGTAGATGAAGTGGCTTATGTACGCTTTGCTTCGGTATACCGTCAGTTTAAAGATATTAATGTGTTTATGAGTGAACTAAATGAAATGATTAATAAAAATAAAAAGTAATGGGAGTATGGGGTGTAATTCTATGAACGAACGGATTCGGCATCTGTTGCCTAACGACCGCTTGAAGATATTTCAAAAAGAACCTTTTTATGAAGATGCTGAAACAGTTTTAACACTGTTGTATCAACCTCTGATTTCTATTAAAGGAATCGCCGTTTACCAAGCACTATGGAAAGAATCGGCGTATCAACAACCGCAAACCTCTATTTCCCATCATCAAATGATGAATACACTGAATATGACTCTAGATGATTTTTATGAAGCTAGGAAAAAGTTGGAAGCGATCGGTCTACTCCAATCTTATAAAGAAGAAGGCACTTATCGAACTTTATATTATATATTGCAGAAACCGTACTCGGCTCAAGGCTTTTTTGGTGATCCGATGTTATCTGCTTTATTGGAGCATCACATTGGCCGAGACGCTTATCAACGACTGAAAAAGAGACTACTAAGCGATGTCATCCTACCATCAAATGCTCAAAGTGTGACTCATTCATTTGATGATGTATTTACGACGATTAACCCGGACCAAATGCCACAAGAACCTGTTGTTGAAGAAACAGATCCAAGTGCAATTGAAACTAAACTTCCCTTAGAATGGCTTCATAAAATGTTAACCCAACAGCAAATTAAAGCTCAATCAATTTTGACCCAATCAAACCTTGATTTTATGGAAAAAATGATTAAGATTTATGATGTGGATTTTTTAGAGCTTGAAAAAGCCGTTATCTGGGCAGTTAATGAGAAGCAACAGTTTGATCGTAAAGAATTTCAAGATATGTGTAAGGATATTTTTTATAAAAAACATGGTAGTGTACCACCTAGGCTTTATTCAAAAGGACAAGTCCAGTCAGAAAAACAACCTGAACAGAAGGCACAAAATGAAGAACCTAAAACAAAAGAAGAGCAGCTAATTCAGAGGTTTAACTCAATCTCACATCGTGAGCTGTTAGAAGACCTTTCTGCTTCTGGACGTGCGTCAATGAAAGAAGTAGATATGCTCACGACCATTATGGAAGAGCATGGTTTGTCTCAGCCTGTCATGAATGTGTTAGTTGACTATGTGTTAAAGCGTAATCAAAATAAACTATCTAAAAATTATATTGAGACAATTGCAGCTCACTGGAGTCGTGAGGGAATTTCACAAGCAAAAGAAGCCATGCAGATTGCTAAACGTGAACATCATATGTATGAAACATGGAAACAAAAGAAAAATCAAAACCAGAACCAAAAAAGGCAACAACGTTCTAAAGAAGTGTTACCTAAATGGTTTCAAGATGAGCGAAAACAAAAGAAACAAACATCAGAACCAACCAAAAAGCCAGTAAACCAACATGATACTAAGAAAAAACGTGAAGAGTTAGAAGCGTTTATTAAAAATTATTCTAAAACGAAGCATTAAGGGTGAATTCCATGGAATCTATTCAATCAGCGTTAAGTCGATGGATGAAAGGTAAAGAAAGCTTCCAGCATTCTATGCAACAAATGCGTAAAGAAGTGCTATCTTCAAAGGATGTACAAGCTTTCTTAAAAGAACATCCTGAAATTACCGAAGAACAAATTAATAAACAATTAATCAAATTATATGAATATGATGTTTCGTCTAAGGCATGTGAGAAGTGCACTTCTTTAGAACAGTGCCGAAACGTTGTACAAGGTTATGTACCTGAGATTAGTTTGGAGAATAAACGAATTAAGCTAAGGTATCACGAATGCCCGCGTCAAGAGAAACATTTAGAAGATTTAGAAAAACATAAATTTGTACAAAGTCTTCATATGCCACGTGAAATTCATGAGGCAACATTTGATCAGATTTATTTAAACGAAGAAGCTAGGTTAGATGTTTTTGCTCAAGTTAAGTCGTTTTTCGATCAAGCGCAAAACGATCTTCCAAGCAAAGGATTATTTTTATACGGTAAATTTGGTGTTGGAAAAACATATATGTTAGCGGCATTGGCTAATGCATTGGCAGAATTAAAAGTAGATACTTATTTTATTTATATGCCAGAATTAGTTCGTGAAATGAAAGCATCTATTAATGACTCGACGATTAATCAAAAAATTGATCGCTTCAAAAATGCTTCAGTTTTAATTTTAGATGATATTGGGGCTGAGTTTTCATCTGCTTGGTTTAGAGATGAGGTGCTTGGAGCCATACTACAATACCGTATGATGGAGCGTCTTCCAGTTTTCTTTACATCAAACTATTCACCAGAAGAACTAGAATCGATTCTATCTAAATCAGGTAAGGGTGATTACGAGCAATTAAAAGCTGCTCGTATTATGGAACGGATTAATCAAGTCAGTAAGCCAGTAGAAGTAATCGGTGAGAATTACCGTAACTAGAGGGTTGGACTCAAGTTCAACTCTCTTTTTTTAATAAAGTTTGTCCGAATTTTCATGTTTTACATTTCTCTTTCATAAACTGTACTACTGTGAATGATGTGGAAAGAGGGATGAAACATGAAAGAGACGTTATTTCTGTTTCAAGATGAGAAGGATGCTAATCAATTTTATCTATTTGTTTTAGCATCGACATTTAATGGTGACGTACGAATCAAAGGGAGCGAAGTACGTCTATCTGGTTACAACAAGTTAAAGCAGACAAGCTTAGTTGATTTAATATTTCCTTTTATCGTTAACTTTTATGTGCCGAGGGTCTCTAATTACTTATTAAGAAATGCCTATTACTATCACGAAGAAGAAATTGAACAAATTGTTCCGTTTGTATTATCAGTCAGTTCGATTTCTAAAGAGTTACACACGGATTTATCCTTTTCCTTATATGAAAGGCTGATTTATTACTTATACACTCATGAAACACGTGGCGTCGTCGATATGGAGCATTTATATTTAACGTTATTCCAAAATGAAGACGCTTGGTTAGAGATTGTCGGTTACGGTATTGAGGAATGGCAGTTTGAGTTAAACTTTCAAGAACAAATGAATGACATTAGACATTATGTGTTTAAAAAAAAGCCTAAGCTCCCTAAAGTCATTGTGAATATTAAGGATCGAATTCGGTTCTTTGACTCACACGGACAACCTATTCGAGAAGAGGTGTTAGCACATTTTCGAAAAGTGTCTGGAACTAGCGTGATTGAGGAGTATGATCAAACAAAATTAATTTCTACGCTAATGTCAATTGCTCCTCAACAAATTGATGTGTATGCATCAAATGATCATATGCATACATTATATTGGATGATGAATATTTTTCAAGAGCGTATTAAATTATTCCCGGTGGAGCAGTTTCCGTACAAAATTGTGGAATAGCTTGATTTCTTTCTCTGAGATGGTTATAATACGTACATAAAATATTATGAACGTGCGTAGAAGAGGACATGAACAAGTCGACACAGCTTTACAGAGAGGGAAGTCGTGGCTGAGAGCTTTCTAGTATGACTGCTTGTTTACCACCTCAGAGCATCGATCGTGAAGCTATGAAGTTAGCGATTGACGTACCATCGGCGTTAACGATGTCTGAGAGAGCTGTTTTATTAAACAGAATCAGGGTGGAACCACGGGTATAACACTCGTCCCTTTTATTAGGGATGAGTGTTTTTTTGTTTATCTAAAAGTTGAATTTGATGAGTGAAGGCGGCGACTCTTAGGGGAACAGCACGAGCCGAGGGGCCACAGGATGTGGGTCAGTTCGGCGTTGCAACAGGACGTTGCGAACTTAGCCGAACATCCTTCAACTTCTAAATGAGTTCAGAGAAGTTGAGGCCGTGCCCCAGGAAAGCGTCCGCCGAAAGCGAATCAAATTTTAATAAATCACAAAGGAGTGGATCACATGTCAGAGATGATTCAAGTCAAATTCCCAGATGGCAATGTTAAGGAGTTTCCTAAAGGAACAACGACTGAAGATATTGCAGCTTCGATTAGCTCAGGCTTAAAGAAGCAAGCATTAGCTGGTAAATACAATGATGAAATGGTCGATTTACGTACGCCATTAAATGAAGACGGCGACATCCAAATCATTACTTACCGTGATGAAGAAGGTTTAGAAGTGTTAAGACACTCAACTGCACACTTAATGGCCCAAGCAATTAAACGCCTATATCCAAATGTGAAACTAGGAGTAGGCCCAGTTATTGAAGGTGGGTTCTATTACGATCTTGATATGGAGGAAACGATTACTCCAGAAGACCTTCCTAAAATTGAAAAAGAAATGAAGAAGATCGTCGATGAAGCATTAGAAATTCGTCGTGTTGACGTTTCTCGTGAAGAAGCAAAAGAACGCTACAAAGAAATTGGCGACGACCTTAAACTAGAACTAATTGACGATATTCCAGAAGGTCAGTCTATTTCGATTTATGAACAAGGTGAGTTTTTTGATTTATGCCGTGGTGTTCACGTACCTCACACTGGAAAAATTAAAGTGTTTAAGCTATTGAACATTTCAGGTGCTTACTGGCGTGGAGACAGTAATAACAAAATGCTTCAACGAATTTACGGTACAGCATTCGAGAAGAAGGGCCAACTTGAGGAACATTTACGCCTACTAGAAGAAGCAAAAGAACGCGACCATCGTAAACTTGGTAAAGAGTTAGACATTTTTACCGTTTCACAAAAGGTAGGTCAAGGCTTACCGCTTTGGTTACCTAAAGGGGCGACAATCCGCCGTACAATTGAGCGTTATATTGTCGATTTAGAAACTAAGCTCGGCTATGATCACGTTTATACTCCTGTATTAGGTAGTGTCGATTTATACAAAACAAGTGGTCACTGGGATCATTATCAAGATGACATGTTCCCGACAATGGAAATGGATAATGAAGATTTAGTACTTCGTCCAATGAACTGTCCACACCACATGATGGTTTATAAGAATGAACTTCATAGTTATCGTAATTTACCAGTTCGTATTGCTGAACTTGGTACAATGCACCGTCATGAAATGTCAGGTGCACTAGCTGGATTGCAACGTGTACGTGGTATGACGTTAAATGATGCTCATATTTTTGCACGTCCTGACCAATTAAAAGAAGAATTTATCCGTGTTGTTGAGTTAATCCAAAATGTGTATAAAGACTTTGGTATTAACGACTATTACTTCCGTTTATCATATCGCGATCCAGAAGATACAGATAAATATGTGGATAATGATGAGATGTGGAATAAAGCAGAAGCTTTATTAAAAGAAACAATGGAAGAGATGAATGTGGAGTTTGTTGAAGCTAAAGGTGAAGCGGCATTCTACGGTCCAAAATTAGACGTACAAGTGAAAACAGCGTTAGGGAAAGACGAAACATTATCGACTGTTCAATTAGACTTCCATTTACCAGAACGTTTTGATTTAACTTATATTGGTGAAGATGGTAAAGAACATCGACCAGTTGTTATCCACCGTGGTGTGGTATCGACAATGGAACGATTTGTTGCATTCTTAATTGAAGAATATAAGGGTGCATTCCCAACTTGGTTAGCACCAGTACAAGCAAAGATAATTCCAGTCTCATTAGATGTTCATATGGATTATGCTAAGAAAGTTGAAGATCGTTTACGTCGTGAAGGAATCCGAGTTGAATTAGATGTACGCGATGAAAAACTTGGTTATAAAATCCGTGAATCGCAGACACAGAAAATTCCTTATTCTTTAGTATTAGGTGATAAGGAAATGAATGATGAAGCAGTTAACGTCCGTAAATACGGGGAAAAAGATAGTGACACAATTGGTTTAGAAGATTTTGTGCAACAAATGGTTGATGAAGTGAAACATCATAAGTTATAATGTTTAGCAGTTGTGCTTTTACAGTACAACTGCTTTTTTTGTTTTATGTTGTCAGGAACTTCTCTTGACAATTTTGTTCAGTCATTATATACTTTTAAAAGTGAATTAAATAAGGTCATTTGATAGACAAGTAGAAGCACCCGCTTCTCACCTGATCGACGCCTTGAGTAGTTGGCAGGTCATCATATTTCTGACACATACGGAATGAGTATGTTTTTTGATGAAATAATGTGTGGGTGCAACTGTGTACCGACACTTTTTTTATGGTCAAAACACTTGTCGAGGATGCCTTATTCAATGTAACTTTGTTAAGAGTTAATGAAAAACGAACGATCGTTTTTCTTACAATTTTGTGGAGGTGGCTCACTATTAGCAAAGATATGAACGTTAATGAGGGAATTCGAGCTAAAGAAGTCCGACTCATTGACTCAAATGGCGAACAATTAGGAATTAAATCTCGTCAAGAAGCTTTAGAGATTGCTGATCGTGCTAATCTCGATCTAGTGTTGGTAGCACCAAACGCTAAACCACCGGTATGTCGTATTATGGACTACGGTAAATATCGCTTCGAACAACAGAAGAAAGAAAAAGAGCAACGTAAGAATCAAAAAGTTATTAACATCAAAGAGGTTCGTTTAACACCTGCTATTGAGGAACATGACTTTAATACGAAATTACGTAATGCTCATAAGTTTCTTAAAAAGGGCGATAAAGTTAAAGTAAGCGTTCGTTTCCGCGGTCGTGCAATTACGCACAAAGAGTTAGGTCGTGAAGTATTAGACCGATTCGCTGATCAATGTAGCGAATTGGCAACACTTGAAACGAAGCCTAAAATGGAAGGCCGTAACATGTTTATGATGCTTGCTCCAAAAGCAGAGAAGTAAAAGTTATTACAGAAGGAGGACTTTACGATGCCAAAAATGAAGTCGCATAAAGGTTCACAAAAGCGTTTTAAGAAAACAGGAACTGGAAAATTTAAACGTTCACATGCTTTCACTAGTCACTTATTTGCAAATAAATCGACTAAACAGAAGCGTAAACTACGTAAAAGTGCAATGGTTTCTAAAGCGGACGAAGGTCGTCTAAGCAAATTATTACCTTACAAATAAGACTTATTAACGGATAGATTTAGGAGGGATTACAATGCCACGTGTTAAAGGTGGAACAGTTACACGTAGAAGACGTAAACGTGTATTGAAATTAGCTAAAGGTTATTATGGTTCGAAAAGAACGTTATTTAAAACAGCAAAACAACAAGTAATGAAGTCAGGTCAGTATGCTTACCGTGACCGCCGTCAGAAAAAACGTGACTTCCGTAAATTATGGATTGCACGTATTAATGCGGCAGCTCGTATGAATGACATTTCTTACAGCCGTTTAATGCACGGTTTAAAGCTAGCTGGTGTTGAAGTTAACCGTAAAATGCTAGCTGACTTAGCTGTTAACGATGAGAAAGCTTTCTCTGAATTAGCAGAACAAGCTAAATCAGCTCTTAAATAATGAACACAATGCCCTGAAAGGATTAGTCCTTTCAGGGTTTTATTGTATCTGAAAAGGAGAACATTACATGGATTATATTTGGTTTTATTTAATCATCATCCTTAGCCTAATTGGATTTGTTTGCATGGGTCTAGATAAACGGAAAGCAAGACTGCATCAATGGAGAATACCTGAGAAGACATTGTGGCTTTTGGCCATCTTCGGTGGTGCGCCTGGTATGTGGGTCGGCATGAGTGTTTTTCGACATAAAACACATCACTCGACTTTTAAATTTGGGTTGCCTATATTAAGTGTTCTTGTTTTGGGAGTCGCTCTTTACTTGTCATAATAGCTCGTCTTATGTCATATAGTTATACAAGAGGGATAAAAGGAGGGGTAGTTATGAATAATGCTTTGGTATGGGCACAGGATACAATGACATCAACAACGTATGTGGCACCTATGCTATTTATCCTTTTTCATATCATTCGTCCTTTCTTATTTATTCCGGTAGCATTTATTTGTATCACAGGCGGCTTACTGTTTGGGCTAACCTATGGAGCAGTTTATTCATTAATTGGCGTGACGTTATCAAGTCTTATATTCTACTTTTTCATTAAATCTATGCCAAAACTATTTAATCGTTTTCACAGGCTTCGTGAGAAAATGTTTGGAAAACATCGTGAGTTAACCATTCCGCAAGTGTTGTTATTACGTGTAACACCATTTATTCACTTTCATTTAGTATCTATTTTACTGATAGAAATGACTCGTAATTTTAAAGAGTATGCTAAGCTATCTATTTTATCCAATGTACCGCTGGCGGTCATGTATACGTCATTCGGACAGTGGTTTCAAACTCTTCATTTCCATCATGTACTGATACTAATGGGGATCATTTTATTAACGTTTTATTTATTAAGGAAAAAAGAGATTGTCTTGAAATGGGAAGACTTCTTTGCACCTGACCTCCAAAAGTAGTGAACATGTGTTTTGTCACATGTTATACTATCTTTTAAGGAGGTTTTATTATGAAGTGGGACAGCCTTTATGAACTACAAAGGAAATTAGATAACGACATTTTAGAACGTAATGATTTAACAAGAGAAGAAGTGATGGATGATAAGATCTTAGCGCTAATTGTTGAAGTTAGCGAACTAGCAAATGAAACACGTTGCTTTAAATATTGGTCACAAAAAGGCCCTAGTGAAACGTCCGTCATTCTAGAAGAATTTGTAGACGGAATTCATTTCTTGCTTTCAATTGGTATTGATTATGGCTATCTATTCAATGGCTCGCAAATCTCAACACAAGATTATTCATTAACTGATCTATTTCATAAATTATATGGAAAAATTAATCGGTTTAAATTAAATCCTACAAACATGCATTATCAAAAAATGTTTAGTACATACTTAGAAATTGGTCTAAAGCTTAATTTTACTGAAGAAGATATACATCAAGCTTATTTAGATAAAAATAAAGTTAATCACGAGCGACAACAATCTGGTTATTAGTTTTGTGAAATGTTTGAAAAACCTTTATAATGGAAAAGGTGTAAACTTTATATTAGTTAATTTATATAGGAGGTAGAGCATGGCTAAATTAGATGAAACACTTACTATGCTGAAAGATCTAACAGATGCCAAAGGGATTCCTGGGAATGAAAAGGAACCGCGTGATGTCATGAATAAGTACATAACGCCACATGCGGATGAAGTGACTCAGGATCATTTGGGTAGCTTAATCGCGAAGAAAACTGGTGAGGAGAATGGACCAAAAGTTATGGTCGCAGGTCACTTAGATGAAGTTGGTTTCATGGTGACTCGCATCGATAAAAATGGCTTTATCTTTTTCCAACCAGTTGGTGGTTGGTGGAACCAAGTTATGTTAGCTCAACGCGTTACTATTATGACGCGCAAAGGTGACGTAACAGGTGTAATTGGTTCTAAACCACCACATATCTTATCAGCTGAAGCACGTAAGAAACCGGTTGAAATTAAAGATATGTTTATTGATATCGGGGCTGCAGACAAGGAAGAAGCAGAAGAATTTGGTGTCCGCCCAGGCGATTCAATTGTTCCTTATTTTGAATTCACTCCGATGAAAAACGATAAGGTGCTTCTTGCTAAGGCATGGGACAACCGTATTGGTTGCGCAATTGCCATTGAAGTCCTTAAGCGTCTGAAAAATGAATCACACCCTAACGTTGTTTATGGTGTAGGAACAGTTCAAGAGGAAATTGGTTTACGTGGTGCAGGTACTTCTGCACATGCTGTACAGCCGGACATCGGCTTTGGTGTAGATGTAGGAATTGCTGGGGATATGCCAGGTGTGGATGATAAAGATGCAGCAAGTGAATTAGGTAAAGGGCCTCAAATTGTTCTTTACGATGCATCAATGGTTTCACATAAAGGCGTCCGCGACTTAGTCATCGATACAGCAGAAGAGCATAATATTCCATTCCAATACGAGTCTATGCCTGGTGGTGGAACTGACTCAGGTAAGATTCACTTAACTGGTGACGGTGTTCCATCATTATCTATTACAGTACCGACTCGTTACATTCATTCACATGCAGCTATGCTACATCGTGATGATTTTGAGAATACAGTTAATCTACTTGTTCACGTCATTAAAAAATTAGATCGTGAAACAGTTGAAAACCTAACTTTTAACTAAAGTGAAAAAGCTGTCCAAACAAATTGGACAGCTTTTTTATCGGTCCCTTTTCGGAATTTATCGGTCCCTTTTCGGAATTTATCGGTCCCTTTTCGGAATTTATCGGTCCCTTTTCGGAATTTATCGGTCCCTTTTCGGAATTTATCGGTCCCTTTTCGGAATTTATCGGTCCCTTTTCCCGAATATATATCGATCCGCGTTAAGGGAAATAACCTCATGATATAAATAGCACCAACCGGATGTGATTGGTGCGTTACATAATAGGTATTAAAGTTTTTGTGCCTCTTGTTCTAAAATCGTTAGCATTTGATCTTTTTCATCTTCATTTGCACTTTGCCAAATCATCTCGAATAGCACACCTAGACCCGGGAGCATTTTCTCTTCTCCACTTTTAATTGCGTCTAAAATGGTTGCTTCTAATTCTTCTTCATTATTTCCAGCAATATTACTTTTAATGGCTTTTCTTAAATTTAAATCCAATATGGTCACCTCTTTTTAATTATACATTTTACGTGTAGTTTGACCATTTCATACTAAACTATGTATGATGGTATCAAAAACAAATTAGGAGAACTGTCATGATTGAATCAAAACAGAATAAAAACATTAAAGAATGGAAAAAATTACATAAAAAGAAATATCGTGACGATCATGGTCAATTTCTAGTTGAAGGTTGGCATTTAGTTGAAGAGGCTATAAAGAGCAACTGGATGATTGAAAACATTATTGTTACTGAAAATGAAGAAATACCAATTTCGTGGAGTCAGAATAACGTGACGTTGGTCAGCGATGATGTGTTTAAAGACTTATCACAAACCGAAACACCACAAGGGATCATGGCAGTTGTTCATCAAAAAGAGGAGCTCCCAAAAGAAGCGTTTCGAAAAGTTTTATTATTAGATGCGGTTCAGGACCCTGGTAATGTGGGAACAATTATTAGAAGCGCTCTAGCATTTAATATAGATGCCGTGATTTTAGGAAAAGGTACAGTCGACCTGTTTCATGATAAAGTGGTTAGAGCGACACAAGGTGCGATATTCCATATTCCCGTCGTACGTGGTAATTTATTTCATTGGATTGAAGAGCTTAACCAAAAAGATATCCCTGTATATGGAACTGCCTTAGAACAAAACGCGAAGCCATTGAATAGCATTAAAACAAATGATTTTGCTGTTATAGTAGGGAATGAAGGAAATGGAGTTAATCAAGATATTCTGGATCAAGTAACAGAAACGATTTATATTCCGATTAATGAAAACAGCGAATCATTAAACGTGGGTGTAGCAACTAGTATAGTGCTATATCACTTTACACTTCTGACTTGATAAAATTTGAAATATTATCTATAATACATTTTAGATACAATTGAATGTTTAAAAGCTGTGAATGAGACAAGTAAGCTTTTTTGTTTATTGATTAACAGGGAAGAGTACCTCAGACTGAAAGTACTCTATCAATTGAAAAGCCGAATTTCACTCAGGAGCTGGAACTTGGACCGTTAGAGCGTAAAGGTTTCCCGGCAGTTCGTCCGTTATCGAAATGAAGTGGATTACGAAGCATGTAATCAATTAGGGTGGTAACACGGAATCAAACTCGTCCCTTTGTTATAGGGAGGAGTTTTTTATTTTGTAAAATTTTTTGAGGAGGATCAAGGGTGAAAGAACGTTTAAAAGAAATTAAAGCAGAAGCGTTGGAACAAATTCAATCAGCTGTAGATGAGAAGAAGCTTCAAGATGTTAGAGTCTACTTTTTAGGAAAAAAAGGTCAGATTACAGAAGTGCTAAAAGGCATGGGTAAACTCTCTAAAGAAGAACGCCCTGTTATTGGTCAATTAGCAAATGAAGTTCGCGATGAAATTACAGAGGCATTAGAAAGCAAGCAAGCGAAGTTAGAGCAAGCTGCTTTAGAACAACAACTTAAAGAAGAATCGATTGATGTGACGTTACCTGGTCGTCCGGTGCAAGAAGGTGGACCCCATTTATTAAGAAAAGTCATCCGAAATATTGAAGATCTCTTCACAAGCATGGGATATGCGGTTGCAGAAGGACCAGAAGTTGAAACAGATTTTTACAACTTTGAGTCGTTAAACTTACCAAAAAATCACCCAGCTCGTGATATGCAAGACACCTTTTTCATTACGGAAGAATTATTAATGCGTACGCAAACCTCACCAGTTCAGGCTCGTACGTTAAGAAAACATGAAGGTAAAGGGCCTGTAAAAATCATTTGCCCGGGTAAGGTTTACCGTCGTGACACAGATGACGCAACACACTCACACCAATTTACACAAATTGAAGGGCTATATGTAGATGAGAATATCCGTATGAGTGATTTAAAAGGGACATTAAACACATTTGCAAAGCACATGTTTGGTGAAGACCGTGCGATTCGTTTACGTCCAAGTTTCTTCCCGTTTACTGAACCATCAGTTGAGATGGATATCTCTTGTAAAATTTGTAATGGCGATGGTTGTTCGGTTTGTAAAGGATCGGGCTGGATTGAAATTCTAGGTGCAGGAATGGTTCACCCGAACGTCCTTGAAATGGCAGGTTTCGATTCGAAGAAATATTCAGGATTTGCTTTTGGAATGGGTCCAGAGCGAATTGCGATGTTGAAATACGGTGTTGAAGACATTCGTCATTTCTACACAAACGACATTCGATTCTTAAAGCAATTCCACGGTGTATAAGGGAGGAGTGAATAAACGATGTTAGTATCAAGGAAATGGTTAGAACAATACGTTGATTTAGACGGAATTCATACAAATGATTTAGCAGAAGACATGACAAAGAGTGGTCTTGAAGTTGAAGAGGTTAGAGGCCCTATTTTAAATGATGACAAGATTGTTGTAGGTTATGTCAAAGAATGTGTGCAACATCCGAATGCGGATAAATTAAATTTATGCCAAGTAGATGTTGGAGAAGGTGAGTTAGCACAAATTGTATGTGGAGCTCCGAATGTAGCTGAAGGCCAACACGTTATTGTTGCAAAACCAGGTGCTCGTCTTCCGGGTGGCTTGAAAATTAAAAAAGCAAAACTACGTGGAGAAGCATCGGAAGGGATGATCTGCTCATTACAAGAATTAGGTTATGATGAGAAAAACGTTCCTGAAGAATATAAAGATGGTATATATGTGATTCATCAAGAGGTGACAGTTGGAGAACCAGCTTGCCCTTTATTAAACCTTGATGATGAAATTATTGAAATTGAGCTTACGGCTAATCGTTCTGATTGTTTAAGCATGATCGGAGTCGCTTATGAAGTAGCGGCTATTTATGAAAAAGAGATTAAGTTACCTGAACCAGATGTTCTAATTGCTCAAGAACCTTCAAGTGACTATATCTCAGTAAAAATTCAAGATCAAGAGGCTAACCCTTATTATGGTGCATGGGTTATTAAAGATCTTAAGGTTCAATCATCACCTCAGTGGTTACAAAATCGATTAATCAGTGCAGGGATTCGTCCTATCAATAATGTAGTTGACGTGACGAACTATGTTTTAATCGAGTATGGTCAGCCATTACACGCATTCGATTATGACCGTTTTGATTCAAAAGAAGTTGTAACCCGTATGGCGCATGAAGGTGAAACGATTAAAACATTAGATGGAGAAGAACGTGTTCTAACACCTCAACATTTAGTCATTACGAATGGAAAAGAAGCACATGCCATTGCTGGTGTGATGGGTGGAGAAGAATCGGAAGTTCAAAATGATACGACAACAATTTTACTTGAAGCGGCTTACTTCAACCCTGGTGTCGTACGTCAAGGTTCTAAAGACCACGGGCTTCGTAGTGAAGCTAGCGCGCGCTTTGAGAAAGGTATCGATATTACAAGAGTAAAAGAGGCAGCAGCAAGAGCAGCTGAATTATTAGTAGGTATTGCTGGTGGAAAAGTACTTGGTGAAATGGTTGAGGCTGGATCAACTGAATGGACACCAACATCAGTAACGTTTAACGCTAGAGAAATTAATCAAAAAATTGGAACTGAGATTACAGTTGATGAAATGAAGAATATCATTGAGCGTTTACGTTTCGACTATGAATTAAATGGTGAAACATTTACAGTAAAAGCACCAGCTCGCAGGCAAGATATTGCTATAAAAGAAGATATGGTGGAAGAAATAGCGCGTATGTATGGTTACGACCGAATTCCATATACATTACCTGTAGGTGTCATGAATCAAGGAGGTTTAACCAAACGCCAGAAGCTTCATAGAGAAGTTAATCACTATTTACAAAAAGCTGGATTAAATGAATCCTTAACTTACTCCTTAACAAAACAAGAATGGTCAAATCAATTCGTTAGTCCTGAGATTAAAGAGCAAAACTATGAACCAGTTGGATTAGCATTGCCTATGACAGACTTGCACAGCCACCTGCGGTTAAGTGCTATACCTGAACTATTATCTAGTGTTCAACATAATGTCGCACGCAATCAGTACAATGTTGCTTTATATGAAATTGGTTCAATTTACTTGCAAGAACAAAAAGATGAACAACCATCAGAAAATGTTCGAGTTGCTGCAGCCGTAACAGGTCTATGGGAAAACCATCCATGGCAAGGAGAGAAGAAACCTGTTGATTTCTTTACCGTTAAAGGGATTTTAGAGGGGTTATTTGATCATTTATTAGACGAAGAAGTTGTGTTTGAAAAGGCTGATTTAGACAGATTACATCCTGGCCGTACAGCTGTTATGAAGTTGAAAAATGACGTGATTGGTTACGTTGGCCAGCTGCATCCTTTAGTGCAGAAAGAATATGACTTACAAGAGACTTATGTATTTGATCTAAACTTAGATCAAGTTTTAGATGCTGTTACGAATAATGAGTCATACCGTATGATTTCGAAGTACCCTGCAACTGCACAAGATTTAGCATTTGTGGTAGACCGTGATTTACCTGCAAAACAATTAGAAAAAGCGATTTTAGAACAGGGTCAACCTCATTTAGAGTCAGTACGTGTATTTGATGTTTATCAAGGTGAGCATATGGAAGAAGGTAAGAAATCCATTGCATTCAACCTGTTATTCCAAAATGACGAACGCACATTGAAAGATGAAGAAATAGAGGAAGCAAGACACACAATTGTTAAACATCTTGAAAAAGAATACAGTGCTGTATTAAGAGGATAATTGAAATAGCCGATGTTAGGTTATAATACCTAACATCGGCTTTTTTACTTCTTGTATCGCTAAGTTCTCACCATATTAAGGCGAGGTTTCGTCGAATAAGGCTCTCCAGAATGTCTGTAATGGCAACTTAAGCTTTTCCCTGTGCCTTCTTTGTATTGGCAAAATGTACTTTTGCCACTTTGTCTAAATAATCGTGACCCTTCATACTGATGATCTTTTTAATTTGCTGATCGACAATTTTAGAAGCGCCTTTTTGTAAGTCGAAACCTATGTCCTTCGATAATCGATTGATTTCGTATATAAAACGATACCTTGCAATCATTGAAGCTGCTGCAACGGAGGTTGAATAGCTTTCTGCCTTAGTCATAAATGTTAGCTCTGAATGTGATGTCTCACCTGTTGCTTTAACATGATTGTAAAAGATTTCAGGTTTACAAAATTGGTCCACCAAAATACCGCTTGGTTTAATGGTATTGTCCATCTTAATTAACACATTCTTAATCGCATGGTGATGCATCCAAGCTTTCATACGACCTTGAGTCCAGCCGCTACGTTGTAGTTTGTTATATTTTTCATTACTTAAAGTTAATGAACTATAAACGATATCGGTTTTAAGGACGTCTTTAACAATAGACTTTATTGTTGGGTCCTTCATCGTTTTTGAATCTTTGACCCCTAATTCCCGTAATAATGCTTGTTGTTTTTCAGTGGCATACACTGCAGCGACCGTAATTGGCCCAAAATAATCGCCCGTTCCTGCTTCGTCCGACCCAATGTGATCCTTCTTAAGAAAACTCGGTAACTGTTCATCTGTTTTTGTCGATTTAGAGCTGGAGTTTGATGCGGTGCTAGTATCCCATTTATTAGCTTCTTCAGTGTGTTGAGGACCTTGGAACATAACTTTACCAGATTCGTATGCAGTTATTTTGCAACCATTCATCGTGGCAGCTAATATTGAGTACGGTGGTTTATTGGACTCACGATAGGGTGAGTAATAGTTAACTAATTTTTTCATTTCATCAGGTTTAAGTTTTATGACAGATTGTCCCATAATTAGGCTCCTTTTTTTATACTATAATTATTATATCATGCTGTTAAAAACTATGAATCCAAAATATCTACTTTCCCAATTCTATTAAAACGTGTTACTATATGGTTTAGAAATGTATTTGAGGAGGACTCGTGATGTCAGAGTCAAGTAAAAACAGAATCACAGTCGAAATAAATAACCGTAAATTCACCGTTGTTGGTGAAGAGTCTACTGAACATATAAAAATGGTAGCAAGCTTAGTTGACCAAAAGATGGAAGAATTTCGCTATGCTAAGCCTTCTTTAGATACATCACAGCTCGCTGTACTAACTGCTCTAAATACTATGAGTGATTACTTAAAATTAAAAGACGAATACAATGCACTAGTGCAGAAAGAAAGGAAGAAGAATAGACGATAAAATGGTTAGTTTAATACTCTTTATACTACTAATATTAGGATTTTTAATCGGTTTAAAACGTGGTTTTATACTACAAATATTACACCTGACAGGATTTATAGTAGCTTTCGTCATAGCGATCTTGTATTTCAGAGACTTAGCTGAACACTTAGAGCTTTGGATTCCATATCCACAACTTAGTGAAGATTCGTTTTGGGGAGATTTGTCTAATTCTGTAGATTTAGAACATGCGTTTTACAATGCTATTGCATTCTTTGTTATTTTTATTGTTATAAAAATTATTATGCAGATTGTAGCTAATTTACTAGATTTTGTTGCTCATTTACCAGTGTTAAATAGTATCAACAATTTGCTAGGAGCAATTTTTGGATTGATAGAGATGTATGTGATCTTATTTGTCATTCTTTTCTTTGCATCTCTAGTGCCAATGGATACGGTGCAAGATTTAATTAATGACTCTACCCTGGCTACATTTATAATAGAGAAGACGCCTGTTATTTCAGAACAATTAAAGGATAAATGGTTTACAACTTTAAATTAAACTTTGAGAGGTTACTCAACAACTGAGTCAACCTCTCTTTTGTATGTAGTTATTACATTCTGTAAAGGTGGTTTATTCATGGATAAAAAACAAGTGATTAAACATTTAGAGACCATTGCAACATATTTAGAACTAAAAGGTGAGAATGCATTTAAAATATCTGCTTATCGAAAGGCTGCACAAGCTTTAGAAAGAAATGATCGATCGTTAAATGAAATTGATGACTTTGGTGCATTATCAGGGATTGGAAAAGGTACTAAAGCAATTATCGAAGAATATATAGAACATGGTGAAACGAATACTCTAAATGAGTTAGCAGAAGAGGTGCCAAAAGGATTAATCCCTTTACTAAAGATTCAAGGGCTAGGTGGTAAAAAACTTTCTAGACTATATCAAGAACTAGGAGTGATTGATGAAGCCACTCTTAGAAAAGCGTGTGAAAATGGTGAAGTTGAATCTATGAGCGGGTTCGGCAAAAAGTCTGTAGAAAAAATCTTAAAGGCTTTAGATGATGCAGGCTCACGACCAGAACGTTTACCAGTCTCGTATGTTATACCAATAAAAGAAGAAGTCGAAGCCCAGCTTAGACAAGTTAAACATGTATTAGATTTCTCAATAGCTGGTTCATTACGTCGCTTGCAAGAAACCGTTAAAGACCTTGATTTTATCATAGCTACTGAACACCCAGAAGAAGTTGCAGAACAACTTGTCCAACTACCAAATGTGTTTGAAGTTGTTTCAAAAGGTTTGACGAAAGTAACGGTACTGGTAGATGGTGAATGGAATCTTTCTGTTGATTTTAGATTAATTGAACCTGAGCATTTCATAACGACATTACATCATTTTACAGGTTCTAAAGACCATAATGTGGAAATGAGACGTCTCGCAAAAGAAAAAGGCTATAAAATAAGCGAGTATGGAATTGAAGACGTTGAATCTGGTGAAGTCCATACATTTACAACGGAGGAAGAGTTCTTTAATTTCTTAGACCTCCCTTATCTCCCGCCAGAAGTACGGGAAACAGGAGAAGAGTGTTCATATGAGGTGCTTCCTGAATTAGTTGATTTACATCACATTCGCGGTGATTTACACATGCACACGACGTGGAGTGATGGAGCACAATCAATAGATGAAATGGCTGAGAAGGCTATTGAAAAAGGGTACGAGCACATTATTATTACAGATCACTCTAAGTTTTTGCGCGTTGCGAATGGGTTAAATGAAAAGCGTTTAAGGGAGCAGCAACAGAAAATTAAAGAATGGAATGATGTCCATTCTGAATTAACCATTTTATCTGGTGTTGAAATGGACATATTACCAAATGGAGAGTTAGATTTTGATGAAACGTTCCTAGGAGAATTAGATTTCGTCATTGCGTCTATTCATTCAAGTTTTAATCAATCTGAAGAGAAGATTATGGCGCGCTTAACAGCTGCGCTGGAATCGCCATATGTTGATATGATTGCCCATCCAACAGGCAGGTTAATTGGCAAAAGAGAAGGATATCCAGTAAACTTAGAAGAGTTTATTGATAAGGCAGTTCAGACGAACACAATTATTGAATTAAATGCTAATCCCAATCGTTTAGACTTAACGTGGGAGTGGTTACAAGTGGCTCAAGATCAAGGTGCTAAAATCGCAATCAATACAGATGCTCACAACTTTAGAATGCTCGATGATATGAAAATTGGAGTACAAGCGGCACGCAAAGGGCTGATTCTTAAGGATACAGTTGTGAATACTTGGAGTATAGAGGATTTGTTAGGTTTTTTAAAGAAGAAAAAAGGTGATTAAAATGAACGAAAAAATTCTTAATCAATTAGAATTTTATAAAATAAAAGAATGGTTAGAGGGGCACGCAGCCACGAGTTTAGGTAAAGAATTAGCTCTTAAAACGTTTCCCTCCACTGAACTAGAAGAGGTTAAAGCTTGGCAGGAAGAAACGGATGAAGCTGTAACCATTTTAAGATTGAAAGGTCATGTACCGTTAGGCGGAATTAGTGACATTCGACCAGCTATTAAACGTGCTACTATTGGTGGTATCTTAACAGCAAGTGAACTAATGAGTATTGCTAGTACTTTGTATGGTGTTAAGCAATTAAAGACCTTTATTGAAAGTTTAGAAGAAGAGACTTTACCGATATTTAAAAGTTATATTGAAGAACTGGTCGTTTTAAATCAACTAGAACGATCTATTAAGAACTGTATTGATGACCATGGTCATATTATGGATGGTGCCTCCAGTAAACTTCGAACTATTCGTAATCAAATTAGAACGTATGAAAGTCGTGTGCGTGATCAATTAGATTCTTTTACAAAATCCAAAAGTAATATGTTATCAGACTCCATTGTAACGATTCGTAATGACCGATATGTGTTACCTGTTAAACATGAATATCGTTCTACATTTGGTGGAATCGTTCATGATCAGTCATCTTCTGGACAAACGCTATTTATCGAACCACAAGCAGTGGTTGATTTAAACAACAAACTTCAAGAAGCACGTTTAGAAGAAGAACAAGAGATTGAGAAGATTTTACGTGAATTATCAAGTTATGTTCAAGCTGACGTAGAAGAGTTAAGATACGATGTTGATCTTTTACAAAAAATTGACTTTATCGTTGCGAAAGGTAAGCTATCTAGACAACTGAGAGCAGTAAAGCCTAAGATGAATCAAGATGGGTTTATTCATATGCGTCAGGCTAGACACCCCTTAATTTCTGACGATGAAGTGGTAAGCAATGATGTTGAAATTGGGAAAGATTATACAGCCATTGTGATTACAGGACCAAATACTGGTGGTAAAACAGTCACTTTAAAGATGGTTGGTCTTTGCACATTAATGGCACAATCGGGTTTGCAAGTTCCTGCGTTAGATGGATGTGAACTAGCTGTATTTGACCATGTCTTTGCTGATATAGGTGATGAGCAATCGATTGAGCAAAGTTTAAGTACTTTTTCATCACATATGAGTAACATCGTACAAATATTAGAAGATGTTAATCATAATTCATTAGTGTTATTTGATGAGTTAGGTGCCGGTACAGACCCACAAGAAGGTGCAGGGTTGGCTATGGCGATATTAGATTTTGTTGTTGAGCGAAAGTCTCGTGTTATAGCTACAACTCATTACCCAGAATTAAAAGCTTATGGATATAATCGTGATGAAGTCATCAATGCTTCAGTTGAATTTGATGTACAAACGTTACAACCAACATATCGTTTATTATTAGGTGTTCCTGGTCGCAGTAATGCATTTGATATTTCTAAACGCTTAGGGTTAAATGACACCATTATTGATAAAGCCAAATCAATGGTGAGTGAAGATTCTAGATCTGTTGAGAATATGATTGCATCATTAGACCAATCAAGGAGACAAGCTGAAGATCGATATGAAGAAGCTGATCAATTATTACAGGAAGCTTCTGAACTGTATAGTGATCTAAAACATGAATACGAACAATATTTGAAACATAAAGACAAACACATGGATAAGGCAAAAGAAAAAGCAAATACAATTGTTGATAAAGCAGAAAAAGAAGCAGAACAAGTGTTACAAGAAATTCGTGAAATGAAAGATCAAGCTCACATTAAAGAACACAAACTTATTGACGCTAAGAAAAGATTATCGGATCAGAAAGAACAATTTAAAGATCAAGATCACCAGCCAAAGAAAGAAGTTAAAAAGGTTCAAAACTTCAAACCAGGTGATGAAGTACATGTCTTATCATTTAATCAAAATGGTCATATCGTTGATCAGATTAGTGATAAAGAATATGAAGTGCAACTTGGTATTTTAAAAATGAAGGTTCCGGCAAAACAGCTTGAGTTTATAAAAAGACCTAATCCATTAAAAACAAAGCCTATGGCATCTGTTAAAGGTAGTGCTTATCATGTAAAGCCTGAACTAGACCTTAGAGGCGAACGTTATGAAGATGCACTTCAGAGGTTAGAAAAATATCTTGATGAAGCATTATTAGCGAATTATCATCAGGTGTCAATTATTCATGGTAAAGGTACAGGAGCATTAATGAAGGCTGTTCAACAATTCGCAGATGAACACAGAGCCGTTAAGAACAAACGGTTTGGTCACCCTAATGAGGGCGGCAGTGGAGTGACAATTTTAGAACTAAAGTAGTATAACAGCGTGTTTACATGCATATGTATGAAGAGAGGTTAATAAAATTATGGAAACATTAGCTAAGGTGTTAATGGTGGTTGCGATCTTATTCGTCATCGTAGGGGTCATTTTTCTAATATATAGCTAATAATAAAGTAGTTCACGACGCAAAGTAATGTTATATAGGTCTTGTGAACTACTTTTTTTGTCGATTTTGTCTGATAATTAGAATAATTGTTTTAATTTTGTCCAAATGTTGTTTATAATATTAATTAATATATATTAAAGGAGGCTGTTAATAGTGGGGGTAGATTTAACTAAACCGTGGTATAAGCATTATCCTGAGGAAGTACCAAGAACGATTGAGTATGACGATAGACCTTTACAGGACTTTTTGCAAGACGCGGCAGAGAAATTCCCTGATAAGTGTGCTGTACATTTTATGGGGAAAGAAATCACATATCAAGAAGTATTTGATTCTGCCAAGAAATTCGCAAGTTATCTACAAGGATTAGGTCTTGAAAAGGGTGACAGAGTAGCAATTATGCTACCTAATACACCACAATCCGTGATCACATACTATGGTGCTTTACTTGGTGGTGCAATTGTTGTTCAGACAAATCCACTGTACACAGAAAGAGAACTTGAATACCAGTTAAAGGACTCAGGAGCAAAATTCTTAGTATGTTTGGACATTTTGTTACCAAGAGCGAATAATGTAAAAGGTGATACTGATTTAGAACACATTATTGTAACCGGTATCAAGGATTATTTACCATTCCCTAAGAATTTAATCTATCCAATTATACAGAAAAGAGAGTACAACATCGTGGTCAAACCTGAACATAAAGGTGACACACATGTTTGGACCAAAATGTTAGAAGAAGCGAGTACAGACTATACAGCCTATGAAATTGACCCTCAAGAAGATCTCGCATTGCTTCAATATACAGGTGGCACTACAGGTTTTCCAAAAGGTGTTATGCTTACGCACCGTAACTTAGTTGCCAATACTCAAATGAGTCGTCATTGGGTGTATAAAGCAGAATACGCTAATGAAATTGTGTTAGGAATTTTACCGTTTTTCCACGTCTACGGTATGACAGCTGTAATGAACTTGTCCGTAATGATGGCGCAAAAAATGGTATTAGTACCGAAGTTTGATGTTGATACAGTTCTTAAATTAATTGATAAACAAAAGCCAACATTATTCCCTGGCGCACCAACCATTTATATTGGATTGTTAAATCACCCTAAATTAAAGAACTATGATCTATCATCCATCGAGGCTTGCTTAAGTGGCTCTGCACCATTACCAGAGGAGGTCCAACAGCGCTTTGAAAAGGTAACAGGAGGTAAGTTAGTTGAAGGTTACGGGTTAACTGAATCATCACCAGTGACACATTCTAATTTAATTTATGAGAACAGAAGAGCAGGAACAATCGGGTTACCTTGGCCAGATACTGATTCGAAAATCTTCAAACCTGATACACTAGAAGAATTACCTGTAGGTGAAGTCGGAGAAATCGCCGTAAAAGGACCTCAAATTATGAAAGGCTATTGGAATAAACCAGAAGAAACTGCTAATACAATTAAAGACGGTTGGTTATTGACTGGTGATATGGGGTATATGGATGAAGATGGTTATTTCTATGTAGTTGATCGTAAGAAAGACATGATTATTGCAGGTGGTTTTAATATTTATCCACGTGAAGTTGAAGAAGTTCTTTATGAACATGAATCTATTGCAGAAGCTGTTGTTGCTGGAATACCAGATCCATACCGTGGTGAAACAGTTAAAGCGTATATAGTATTAAAAGACGGTGCAAACTTAACAGAAGAAGAGTTAGATCAATATTGCCGTGAAAACTTAGCAGCATTTAAAGTGCCTAAGTTATATGAATTTAGAGCTGAGTTACCAAAAACAGCCGTAGGAAAAATTTTACGCAGAAAATTAGTGGATGAAGAAAAAGAAAAAATGAAAACAGAAGAGGCAAATTCGACATCTTAGTTGACAGTTTTTAATTTTGCTTATATTATGATAAGTGAATGACCATTCATTCAGTTTTCTAAGGAGTACATTATGAAGAGTAATAAGCCGAAATATAAGAAAATTATTGATGCAGCTGTAGAAGTAATTGCTGAAAATGGTTACCATGCATCACAAGTATCTAAAATTGCCAAGCGAGCTGGTGTGGCTGATGGTACAATATATTTATATTTTCAAAATAAAGAAGACATCCTCGTATCAGTCTTTCAAGAGAAGATGGGTCAATTCATTTCTCGCATAGAGGAAGTCATTGTAGATCATCAATCAGCTGATGAGAAGTTGTATAATTTAATTGAGATGCACTTCCGTCAGCTGTCTGAAGATCCGTCGCTAGCCATCGTGACACAGTTAGAATTAAGACAATCTAAGAAAGAGTTACGCATGAAGATTAATGATGTCTTAAAGGGCTATTTAAGGGTGGTTGATCAAATATTAAAAGAAGGCATGGAAGAGGGAACTT
This sequence comes from Piscibacillus sp. B03, assembly GCF_052246295.1. NCBI lineage: Bacteria > Bacillati > Bacillota > Bacilli > Caryophanales > Bacillaceae > Piscibacillus > Piscibacillus sp. B03. Next base: position 108,772 of record NZ_JBQQCO010000002.1, read on the forward strand.
TTCATTCTCACTTAAATGTTAAACTCGTGCGACAAGTTATTTTTGGAACTCTTGATGAAGTCGTGACTAACTGGGTTATGAAAGAACAAAAGTATGATTTAGTCAATCAAGCTAAAGAGGTTCATTTCATTATTGCGAATGGCCTTAAAATACATCAATCATAAGGAGTTGTCTTGATGGAGCATCTAACTTGGAAACAAGAAGGAAATGTAGCATCTGTTACAATTCAAAGCCCTCCAGCAAACGCCTTATCATCAGGCATCCTTCAAGACCTATCAACTGTATTAGACGAAATTGAGAAAGGTTCGTCTATTAAAGCGGTTGTTTTAAGAGGTGAAGGTAAGTTTTTCTCTGCGGGTGCAGACATTAAAGAGTTTACGACACTTCAAGGTGAAAGCGATTACGCAGGTTTAGCCAAAAAGGGACAAGATCTATTCAATAGAATTGAAACGTTCCATGTGCCTGTTATTGCTTCTATCCACGGAGCTGCATTAGGTGGCGGCCTTGAACTAGCGATGTCTTGTCACGTAAGAGTGGTTACAAAAAACGCTAAATTAGGTTTACCTGAGTTAAACTTAGGTATAATTCCTGGTTTTGCAGGAACTCAAAGGTTACCGCGTTATGTTGGTTTACCTAAAGCGTATGAAATGGTGTTAACAGGTGAACCAATTAGTGGTGAAGAAGCCGCTAGATTAGGTCTAGCAAATCACGCTGTTAGTGATGAAGAACTAGAGGCATTTTCTATGAAACTAGCAAATAAATTTGCTAGTAAGAGTGGCCCTTCAATTAATGCAGTTATGAAATTACTACCATTTGCACAAACTTCTCAATTTAAAGAAGGTGTTGAGGCGGAAGCTGTCGAATTTGGTAAAGTGTTTGGGAATTCCGATGCAAAAGAAGGAATTGCTGCTTTTATAGAAAAGCGAAAACCAAACTTTAAAGATCAATAGACTTGAAGGAGGTAATCCTATGAACATTTATGTACTAATGAAAAAGACATTTGACACAGAAGAGAAAATTCAAATTAACGGAGGGGTTATTGAAGAAGAAGGTGCAGAATTTATCATTAACCCTTATGATGAATACGCAATTGAAGAAGCGATTAAAATCCGTGATGACCATGGTGGCGAAGTAACAGTCGTAACTGTAGGTGATGAGGAGTCAGAAAAACAACTACGTACGGCATTAGCTATGGGAGCAGACAAAGCGGTATTAATTAATACTGAAGAAGATTTAGAAGAAGGCGATCAGTACACAACTGCTCGTATTCTTGAAGCATATTTTGAAGATAAGGAAGTAGACATTATTTTAGCGGGTAATGTTGCCATTGATGAAGCTAGTGGTCAAGTTGGTCCAAGACTAGCAGATCGTTTAGACATTCCTTATGTAACTACAATCACGGAATTAAATATTGATGGTGATACGGTCAGTATTGTACGTGACGTAGAAGGTGACGAAGAAAAAATTGAAACGTCATTACCACTTCTAGTAACGTGTCAGCAAGGTTTAAATGAGCCACGTTATCCATCATTACCAGGAATTATGAAGGCGAAGAAGAAGCCTCTTGAAGAGTTAGAAATCGATGATCTAGATCTTGATGAAGACGATGTCGAAGCGAAAACAGAGACAGTTGAAGTTTTCCTTCCACCTGAAAAAGAAGCTGGCAAGGTGTTAGAAGGCGAGACAGACGAACAAGTTAAGGAACTTGTGTCATTACTAAGATCTGAAGCAAAAGTACTTTAATTTGACAGGTGTAGAAAGGAGAATGAAAAATGACAAAATTATTAGCATTTGCAGAATTAAAAGACGGTGAAATTCGTAACGTTTCATTTGAAACAGTAGCTGCTGCTCGTCAAATCGACGAAAGCGCAGAAGTAGTTGCTGTTGTTTTAGGAAATGAAAACTTGGAAGATGCTGCTAACGAAATGATTCAATATGGTGCAGATCGAGCAGTAACAGTAGCACATGAAAATTTAACTAACTATACATCTGATGGATATACTCAAGCTGCTATGGCTGTTATAGATCAAGAAAATCCGGATGGCCTTGTAATGGGTCATACTTCTGCAGGGAAAGACTTATCACCTCGCCTTGCTAGTAAACTAGATAATGGTCTAGTATCAGATATTACTGGAATTGAAGGGGAGAACTATGTTCGTCCTATCTATTCTGGTAAAGCTTTTGAAAAGAAAGCAATTAAGGATGGAAAGACGTTTATTACAATCCGTCCAAATAACATTGCTCCACTTGAGAAAGATGAAAGTCGCTCAGGTGATGTGACATCATTAGATGTTGATGTAAAAGACTTACGTACAATTATTAAAGATGTTGTACGTAAAGCTTCAGATGGTGTTGACTTATCAGAAGCAAATATTATCGTTGCAGGTGGCCGTGGCGTTAAAAGTGAAGAAGGTTTTGAACCACTTTTCGAATTAGCTGATGTACTAGGTGCAGCGGTTGGGGCATCTCGTGGTGCTTGTGACGCAGGGTACTGTGACTATTCATTACAGATTGGTCAAACAGGTAAAGTAGTAACACCTGACCTTTATATCGCTTGTGGTATTTCAGGTGCTATTCAGCACTTAGCAGGTATGTCTAACTCTAAAGTTATTGTAGCTATCAACAAAGACCCAGAAGCAAACATCTTTAATGTTGCTGACTACGGTATCGTAGGTGACCTATTCGATGTTGTACCGAAACTGACTGAAGAACTAAAAGCATTACAAGTTAAGTAAGACGTGACAGAGTTCTTTGCCTCAAGTTAGGTGAAGAACTCTTTATTTAAGTCATATATTTATATCTATTTGCAAACGAAAGTTGGTGGGTGCTCGTAGACTTTAGCAGGAAAAGCAACAACTGAAGACCCCGCAGTGAGATTGACTCACGAGGAGGCTGAAGCGTTGCCCATGTAAAGCGAAGAGCCTTCCACCAACATGAATTTATTCACGCTTGATCATTGTGTATTAATATAAATGTAATGAGAAACAAAGTATTGGCAAAGATAAGAATTACCGTGATATACTTACTTTACAATTGAAATTGAGGAGGCTAAATTATGGCAATTGTAAATGCAACAGATCAAAACTTTAATGAAGAAGTATCAGATGGTCTAGTACTAGTAGATTTCTGGGCAGCTTGGTGTGGCCCTTGTAAAATGATCGCTCCTGTATTAGAGGAATTAGACGCTGAAATGAGCGATCAAGTTAAAATTGTAAAACTTGACGTTGATGAAAACCAAGAAACAGCACAAAAATATGGTGTAATGAGTATCCCAACTCTTATCCTATTTAAAGATGGCGAAAAAGTTGACCAAACAATGGGCTTCCAGCCAAAAGATGCACTAGAACAATTTGTACAAAAACATGCATAGTAAAGAAAGAGCTAACTTCGGTTGGCTCTTCTTTTTATGTCAGCATACACTCATGGTAAAATAAAGTAATCCCCTATAACTTGAGGTGTTTTTGATGGCTGATCAAATTAAAGAGAAGTTAGCGATCTTACCAGATAAACCTGGTTGCTATTTGATGAAAAATAAAAAAGGTGAAGTAATCTACGTCGGGAAATCAAAATTATTAAAAAACCGAGTAAGATCGTATTTTACTAGTGCTAATGATTTAAAAACTCAACGTTTAGTAAATGAAATTACTGATTTTGAATATATTGTTACGTCTTCTGAGATGGAAGCATTAATTTTAGAGATGAATTTAATCAAAAAGTATGACCCTAAATATAATGTCATGCTAAAAGATGACAAAAGTTATCCGTTCTTGAAAATTACAAATGAAGAACATCCGAGACTTATTGTGACAAGAAAAGTGAAGAAAGATAAGGGTAAATATTTCGGTCCTTATACAAATGTCTATTCAGCAAGAGAAACGAAAAAATTATTAGACAGATTGTATCCTTTAAGAAAATGTAATGTGATGCCTAAGAGAGTTTGCTTATATTATCATATTAATCAATGTTTAGGGCCATGTGAATACACAGTTACTAAAGAAACGAATGAACAACTAGTCCAAAAGATTACATCATTCTTAAGTGGTGGACATCGAGAGATTAAGCAAGAACTGACAGATAAGATGCATAATTTTGCAGAGAATCTTGATTTTGAAAAGGCTAAAGAATATCGCGATATGATAGAACACATAGAGAGTGTAATGGAAAAACAAAAAATGGACCTTCAAGATTTAACTGATAGAGATGTCTTTGGTTTTGCTTATGACAAAGGGTGGATGTGTGTACAAGTATTCTTTATTAGACAAGGTAAACTGATAGAAAGGGATGTGTCGTTATTTCCGTTTTATAACGATCCTCAAGAATCATTTACGAGTTACATCGCCCGTTTTTATCAGCATTCTAACCACATTAAACCTAAAGAAATTTATATACCTATAGGCAGTGACCGTGAAATATTATCTGAAGTATTAGATGTAAGGGTAAAGACACCATTAAGAGGTAAGAAAAAAGACCTTGTTGAATTAGCAATGGAGAATGCTCAAATTTCTCTAAATGAAAAGTTCTCATTAATTGAGCAAGATGAAGAAAGGACTATAAAAGCGGTTGAGACATTAGGTGAAATCCTAAATATTGAAACACCACACCGTATAGAGGCTTTTGACAACTCCAATATTCAAGGAACACATCCTGTATCAGCTATGGTGACATTTGTAGATGGAAAACCAAAGAAAAATGATTATCGAAAATATAAAATTAAAACGGTTGAATCTCCAGATGATTACGAAACGATGAGAGAAGTGATTAGAAGGCGGTATAAAAGGGTACTTAAAGAGCAACAACCATTACCGGATTTGATTATGGTGGATGGTTCAAAAGGGCAAATGTCAGCAGCTCAAGATGTTTTGGAAAATGAATTAGGCTTAGATATACCAATATGTGGATTGGCTAAAGATGATAAACATAAAACAAGTGAATTACTTTATGGGGACCCACCACACCCCGTCCCATTAAAAAGGAATGATCAATCCTTTTACTTAATTCAAAGGATTCAAGATGAAGTCCACCGTTTTGCTATTACTTTTCATAGACAACTAAGAGGTAAGAGTGCTATTCAATCTAGTTTAGATGAAATAGAAGGAATTGGTCCAAAAAGAAAAAGGTTATTAGTACAACATTTTGGGTCTATTGAACAAATCCAAAAGGCTAGCCCAGATGAAATGGCTAAATTAGGGATCCCTGCAAATATTGCAGAGAATATTCAAGCTTATTTTTTGAATGAAAAGAACAGTGATGATGAAAACTAAAGCAAAATTGTAGAAAAATGTAGAAAAACAACTAGGATGTTGGTAAGGATTTCTTGACGCTTTAATCCGTTAGAAGTACAATATAACATGTCATGTTTACTTTTTATGAATGTCTTTAAGAAAGATTTATTTTACACAAAACGAGGGGGGTAACACATGGCGGAAAACCGTGAGTTCTTTTATCGTAGGCTACATTCTCTATTAGGTGTCATACCTATTGGTTTATTTTTAATGCAGCACCTGGTTGTAAACCACTTTTCTACATATGGTCCAGAAGCATTTAATGCTGCAGCACACTTTATGGAAAGCCTACCATTGCGTTTAGGATTAGAGATCTTTGTAATTTATTTACCTCTATTATTCCACGCAATCTATGGGGTTTATATCGCTTTTACGGCTTCACCAAACTCTTTTAAATTTGGTTATTTCCGTAATTGGATGTTCGTATTACAACGTATAACAGGTATTATTACACTAATTTTCGTTGTATGGCACGTATGGGAAACCCGTTTAGCTAATGCGATTTATGGAACTGAAATCAACTTTGACTTAATGGTAACAATCTTAGAAGAACCATTTATGTTCTGGTTCTACATTGTTGGTGTTATTTCTACAGTATTCCACTTTGCTAATGGTCTATGGTCATTCTTTGTAACTTGGGGTATTACTGTTACACCAAGATCACAAGTTATTATGACTTACATTACTATTGGTGTATTTGCGATTTTCACTTACATGGGAATTGCATCGTTAATCGCATTTGTATCAGCATCATAATAATGATTTAATTATGTATTTCGGATTGATAAGGGAGTGAAACAACATAATGAGTAGTAACAAAAATGTCGTGATTGTGGGCGGCGGATTAGCTGGTCTTATGGCAACAATCGAGGTTGCTCAAGCTGGTGTACACGTCGATTTAATTTCACTTGTACCAGTTAAGCGTTCTCACTCCGTTTGTGCACAGGGTGGTATTAACGGTGCCGTTAATACAAAAGGTGAAGGTGACTCACCTTGGGAACACTTTGATGATACGGTATATGGAGGAGACTTCTTAGCTAACCAACCTCCAGTTAAAGCTATGTGTGAAGCGGCTCCTGGCATTATTCATATGTTAGAACGAATGGGTGTTATGTTTAACCGTACACCTGAAGGTTTATTAGATTTCCGTCGTTTCGGAGGTACACAACACCACCGTACGGCTTTCGCCGGAGCAACAACTGGACAGCAGCTTCTATATGCATTAGACGAACAAGTTCGTCGTCAAGAAGCGAACGGATTAGTTACAAAGTATGAAGGTTGGGAATTTATCTCAGCTATTTTAGATGAAGACGGCCGTTCTCGCGGAATTATTGCACAGGATCTAAGCTCACACGAAATGAGAGCATTTAAAGCTGATGCAGTAATCGTTGCAACAGGTGGTCCTGGAATTATTTTTGGTAAGTCTACTAACTCTGTTATTAATACAGGTTCAGCTGCATCAAGACTTTACCAGCAAGGTGCAGCATATGCGAACGGTGAGTTTATCCAAATTCACCCAACTGCCATCCCTGGTGATGACAAACTTCGTTTAATGAGTGAGTCAGCACGTGGTGAAGGTGGACGTGTATGGACTTATAAAGATGGTAAGCCTTGGTACTTCTTAGAAGAAAAATACCCGGCTTACGGTAACCTAGTTCCACGTGATATTGCAACACGTGAAATTTTTGATGTTTGTGTGAATCAGAAGCTAGGTATTAACGGTGAAAACATGGTTTACCTAGATTTATCACATAAAGATCCTAAAGAACTAGATGTTAAACTTGGTGGTATCATTGAAATTTACGAGAAATTCGTAGGTGAAGATCCTCGTAAGGTACCAATGAAGATCTTCCCAGCAGTACACTACTCAATGGGTGGCCTATGGGTTGACTTTGACCAAATGACAAATATTCCTGGTGTATTTGCAGCAGGTGAAGTGGATTATACAATTCACGGAGCTAACCGTTTAGGGGCTAACTCATTATTATCATGTATTTATGGTGGTATGGTAGCAGGGCCTAACGCTGTTAAATATATTGATGGTCTAGATGAACTAGCTGAAGATCAAACTTCGTCTCTATTTGATGAAAAGCTAAAAGAAGAGCAAGAGAAGTTTGAAGGATTAATGAACATGACTTCAGGTAGTGAAAACCCATATAAGTTACACCGTGAACTAGGGGAATGGATGACTGACAATGTAACGGTAGTTCGTGAAAACGAAAAACTGAAGCAAACAGATGAGAAGATTGTTGAGCTGATGGAACGTTATAAAGATATTAACATTGCAGATACTTCAAGATGGAGTAACCAAAGTGTTATGTTCACACGTCAGCTTCAAGATATGCTTCAACTAGCACGTGTCATCACAATTGGTGCATACAATCGTAATGAAAGCCGTGGAGCTCATTACAAGCCTGAATTCCCTGAACGTAATGATGAAGAATGGTTAAAGACAACAAAAGCTACCTTTAACCCTGAGAAAAATGGTCCAGACATTACTTACGAAAAGGTTGATACTTCATTAATAGAGCCTCGTAAGCGTGACTATTCTAAAACGAAATAGAAGGGGGTAAATACAAGATGGCGGAAGAAACAAAAACGATTAGAATGATTATTGAACGTCAAGATAGCCCGGATTCTCAATCGTATGAAGAAGAGTTTGAGATTCCATATAGAAGAAATATGAATGTTATTTCCGCATTGATGGAAATCAGACGTAACCCTGTTAATGCTAAGGGTGAAGACACAACGCCTGTACATTGGGAAATGGGTTGTTTAGAAGAAGTTTGTGGAGCTTGCTCAATGAACATTAATGGAAAGCCTAGACAATCTTGTACAGCGCTAGTGGATCAACTAGAACAACCAATTCGATTAAAGCCAATGGATACATTCCCTGTTATCCGCGACTTAGCTGTAGATCGTAGTCGTATGTTTGATTCACTTAAGAAAGTTAAAGCTTGGACTCCAATCGATGGTACACACGATTTAGGTCCTGGTGAAAGAATGCCTGAAACAAAACGTCAGTGGGCATATGAATTATCTAAATGTATGACTTGTGGTGTTTGCTTAGAAGCATGTCCAAACGTTAACAGTAAGTCTAATTTTATTGGACCAGCAGCTTTATCACAAGTACGTTTACACAATTCAACACCAAATGGATCTATGCATAAAGCTGAACGTATGGATGCTGTAACAGGTGATGGTGGTCTACAGAATTGTGGTAACTCACAAAACTGTGTACAAGCTTGTCCAAAAGGTATTCCACTAACAACTTCAATTGCCGCACTTAACAGAGAGGCAACAGTTAACTCATTCAAGAGTTTCTTTGGTAGTGACTATCAAGTATAATATTTTATTGTTAGGGGCTGACAAGAAGTCAGCCTCTAATTTATAACTAAAAATGAATGAGTATTCATTTTTGAATACATTGGGGGAAAAAGTTATGAGACTACCTAATTACATTCAAGACCTAACGACTTGGAGATCTGAATTTAAGTTCTCAACGACTGTTGAGATACGTTTTTCTGAAACGGATATGTTTGGTCATATGAATAATGTTTCACCATTTATCTATTTTGAAGAAGCAAGAATAAAATTCTTTGACCAACTCAATTTATTTGGTCACTTAGCTGAAGCACAGAGTAAAGTTCCAGTTGTTGGCGATTTACAATGTGATTATATAAGACAAATATTCTTTGGAGATCAAATTTCAATTTACGTAAAAGCAGCAGAGGTTGGCAATAGTTCTATTGATATCCATTATATGGCTATTAATCAGAACAATGAACTTTGCTTAACGGGGAGAGGAACGGTTGTGCAAATTAATCCGAAAACCGGAAAATCTGTCCCGTTTGATGATCATCAAAGAAAGCAACTTAACTCTCTTAGGGAATCCGTAAATAAATAGTTAAATGCTCGAACCAAATTGGGATTATTAACATAAACTATCATGACTAAGTAATTCCTCATAAGGAACAAGTAGCTCACTCTTTAATAGAGGAGGGGTTACCGTTTGGATAGCAAAAAATATCGTCCTACCAATATACTGACAAAAAGAGAAAGAGAAGTTTTTGAATTGCTTGTACAGGATAAGACAACAAAGGAAATAGCAGAGCAACTGTTTATTTCAGAAAAGACTGTGCGAAATCATATCTCAAACACCATTCAAAAATTGCAAGTAAAGGGGCGTTCTCAAGCTGTAGTCGAGTTGATCAGACTTGGTGAAATTCAGCTTTAATTTGAACCGGCTATTATTTGGCCGGTTCCTTTACTATTTTAAAATAACATGACAATATCGACGATTTACTTGAATTTTTCTACAAAAAGCGTGAGAATATTAACATAGACTTTTTTTGAGGAGGAAATCCTGTGCAATCAACGGTTGATGGAAAAACGATTACAGAGTTAGAAAAAAGTATTCGTTACATATCACATATCATCAAGCAAAGAGGTCGTGAGATTTTAGATCATTATCCAATCACACCACCTCAATTTGTTGCGCTTCAATGGTTAAAAGATTCGGGAGATTTGACGATTGGCGAACTTTCTAAAAAGATGTATTTGGCGTTTAGTACAACAACTGACTTAGTTGATCGAATGGAAAAGAATGAATTAATAGAGCGAGTTAGAGACCCAAGAGATCGTCGTGTTGTTCGTATCCACCTACTAGATAAAGGTAAAGAAATTATTCATGAAGTGGTAGAAAAAAGGCAATTATACTTACAAGAGGTTTTACAATCGTTTTCAGAAGGTGAAGTTAAATCGTTACATGTATTAATGTCTAAGTTATTCGAAGAAATGAAACTCCATGAAGAAAATGCAAAACATCAAGATAAAGGAGAATGAACTTGGAACGTCCAATAGGAGTTATCGATTCCGGAGTCGGTGGGTTAACCGTATTACATGAGTTGAAGCGACAATTACCTAAAGAGAAATTCATTTATTTAGGTGATACATTAAGGTGCCCATATGGTTCTAAGCAAGAGAACGAGGTTATTCAATACACTTGGGAAATGGTTACACATTTACTGACCTTTGATATCAAAATGTTAGTCATCGCTTGTAATACTGCTACGGCTTTGGTAATTAATCAGTTACAAGAGCAATTACCTATCCCGGTAGTTGGCGTAATAGAGCCAGGTGCCAGAGCTGCTATTAAAGCAACGAAAAGTAATCATATTGGTATTATCGGAACAGAAAATACTATTAGAAGTCAAGCTTACGAAAAAGCATTAAAGTGTATAAATCCTAATTTAACGACAAATGGTCAAGCATGCCCTAAATTTGTTCCTCTTATTGAAAGTGGACGATTTATGGAACCTGATGCTATTGATGTAGTGAGTGAAAGTTTAGGGTTTTTAAATGATCATCCTAAAATAGATACCCTAATCTTGGGTTGTACGCATTATCCAATCATTCAACCATTAATTGAACAAGTGGTCGGTGATCAGATTACAGTCTTATCATCTGCTATTGAAACAGGACTCGAAGTAAGCACAATCTTGACATTCCATAATTCATATAACTCACAAGATCATCAGCAGGAAGAACCAGTTATTTTAACGACAGGAAGTTTGCACGTTTTTCAACATTTAAAAGAAGAGATTTTTCAATTAAAAAGTGCATCCTTAAAACAAATTACATTAGCCTAATGTAGACTTATACTTCGAAGCAATGAGGTATAAGTTTTTTTATGATATACTGTGGGTTGTGATTAGAAAATGATAAATAGACAAGACTAAACTTTGCAATTATTTTTATATGATTCAGGAGGAATATTATGCGTATTGACGGCCGTACTGCCGAACAGCTTAGAGAAGTCAACATAACAACCAATTTTACAAAACATCCAGAAGGGTCTGTACTTATATCAGTTGGTGAAACAAAAGTCATCTGTAATGCAAGTGTTGAGGACCGCGTACCACCATTTATGCGGGGGCAAGGCAAAGGATGGATTACAGCAGAATATGCCATGCTTCCTCGCGCAACCGAACAGCGTAACATTCGCGAATCATCAAAAGGGAAAGTATCTGGTCGAACAATGGAAATCCAACGTCTAATCGGAAGAGCATTAAGAGCCGTGATTGATCTTGATTCGATTGGCGAGCGTACTATTTGGGTCGATTGTGATGTCATTCAAGCGGATGGAGGCACACGTACAGCATCCATTACGGGCGCGTTTGTTGCTGTTGCACTAGCGTGTGGCAAGTTATTAAAAGAAGAAAAAATTTCAGAAATGCCTATTAAGCATTTCTTAGCGGCGACATCAGTTGGAATTAGCGATGAAGGTGAGCCGATTCTAGACCTTTGTTATGAAGAAGATTCTACGGCATCTGTTGATATGAACATTGTTATGACCGATCAAAATGAATTTGTGGAATTACAGGGTACTGGTGAAGAGGCAACTTTTTCACCCCACGAGTTAAATCAATTAATATCATTAGCTCAAAAAGGAATTGGTGAGTTATTCTCAATTCAAAAAGGAGCCATTGGTAGTATTTCTGATCGAATTGGTGAGAACGAAAAAGGGGAATAAATAATCGATGAAGCAAATCTATGTAGCGACGACGAATAAAGGTAAAATTAAAGAGTTTCAAGACATGTTTAGCTCATTAGATATTGAAATGGTCAGTCTCATGGATGCGTTTGATGACGTTGAAGATGTAGAAGAAACAGGGACAACGTTTGAAGAAAATGCTAGGTTGAAGGCTGATACTTATTCTAAGACCTATAATATTCCTGTTATGGCTGATGATTCTGGTTTAGCCGTTGATGCGCTAAATGGTGATCCTGGTATATACTCAGCACGATATGCTGGTTTAGAGAAGAATGATACTCAAAATATAGAGAAGTTACTTAAGAACCTTAAAGGCATTCAAAATCGTGATGCAGCTTTTGTATCAGTAATTGCTTATGCTGACCCAGGCAAAGAAACTATTGTTGCTGAGGGGCGTTGTGAAGGGCAAATTACGAAGGAACCACAAGGAACTCAAGGTTTTGGCTATGATCCCGTATTTATTCCAAAAGGCTATCAACAAACGATGGCCGAGCTTGGACCAGAGGTAAAAAATAAAATCAGTCATCGTAAACGAGCACTAGACGCTATGATCGACATGATTAAGGATTAATGATAACTGGGGAATTTCCCCCAGTTATTAAATGTTTTTTAAATATAGGTTGACATCTATTAATCATTTTTTATATAATAATTCTTGTCCGCAACAGAGCAGTAGTTGATATGACTCTTTTATTTAATGCTTTTAGTGACTTGAAGATTTAAAGGCTAAGTGTTAAAATAGCATTTGTCTTTAAATTATAATACTACATATGATGCGGGTGTAGTGACGAGCGAAACATCGATGAATAAGCTACGAGTTGCTCCGAAGCATAAACACCTTCGAGTAAGCTAGGAGATGCAGGAGCATAGTGGTAACATAACTTGAAGCGTGAGTAAAAGATTAATTAAACACTACATATGATGCGGGTGTAGTTTAGTGGTAAAACCTCAGCCTTCCAAGCTGATGTCGTGGGTTCGATTCCCATCACCCGCTCCATTTTATTTTTAAAACAGAAAGTACATAAGTCCCAGTAGCTCAGCAGGATAGAGCAACAGCCTTCTAAGCTGTGGGTCGCAGGTTCGAATCCTGCCTGGGACGCCATTTAAAACATGCTCAATCTCTTTAACCATTAAGAGATTGAGCTTTTTTATATTAGGTAAGTTTAATATATCGGGTGTTTGGAGTTTTCTACCATTTATCTTTTCTAAAGAACTATCGTGAAACATTAAAGAGAGCATTTTTAGATCAGAGAGCAGTAGAGGATTATAATATTATAGAACTCTCTACTTCATTAATTACGACTAGTGCTAACAAGGTATATTTTAACCTGAACACATTTATCATGTTTATTCTATCGACTATATTAATTAGCCTGGTTATTAACCTGTTAGCAAAGACTTGGAGTCGTCTAAACAAAAAAGCTCAATCTCACTAATTGGATTGAGCTTTTTAATATGTTTATTTTGGTGAATCTGATTGAGTTTGCTGAGTTAATGATGAAATGACAATGCTTGTAATCACGGTTGCTAATAAGTTTAAAATAGCAAACACTAATAGAACAACGAAAAATGAATCGCGCATAATTCAACCTCCAGTAGTAAGCTTGATGACCTTATTTTGTTATATTTTTATCATAATTCTTCAAATCATTCATTTTTGAGCATAAAAATACTCCTCTTGTTTAGAGGAGTTCTAAAGATATATTCTAACCTATCATTAATCGTACGGTGTTTGGGTTAATCTTTCTCATATATAGTTCTTGTTCTAATAGTTCAATGAAGTCTAATTCCAAATTAAGGTTGATGGATTTGATATATGCACTGATTAGTTGGTCATTGTTTAAATAATGCATACATTTCACCCCTTTTAGTTTCGACTTATCAACATAATACCCTTTTTGTTAAAATATAAACTAAATCTTTTGAAAAGGGTGAGGTTATGAAGGATTTTGCTAAATTAGTACTTAGTCAAACGCAAGATCATTCGGAAATTAAAACAATTAAACCTGTTAGTGGTGGTTCAATTAATGAAAGCTTTTATTTAGAAACAGAGCAACAATCTTATTTTTTAAAATATCATGATTTTGCGCCCGATAACTTCTTTTATTATGAGCAAGAAGGACTTGAACTAATTAGGAGCACCAACTCCATTCAGGTGCCTGAGGTTTATAGCTATTCGGATGAGGAAAATTATGCTTATTTATTATTAGAATGGGTCGAAGGAACGAAAGCGACTAGAACAGAAAATCAGTTAGGTCATCTCATAGCCAAAATGCATCAAACTGAAGCCAAACGGCACGGTGTTGATCATAAAACTTTTATTGGCATTTTAGAGCAACCTAATCAGCTGTATAATGAATGGGTTGATTATTATAAAGAGTGCCGGTTAAAAAGACAATTAGATATTGGTATTGAAAACCACCACTTAACCGGAAAACGCCGCAATCGTTTTGAAAAGTTAATTACCCGATTAGATCAGTTCATTCCTAAAGGTATTAAACCAACATATTTGCATGGTGACTTGTGGGGAGGGAACTGGTTAGTTGGACCTAATGGTAGTCCATATGTAATCGATCCATCATTCTTGTATGGAGATCGTCACTTTGATTTAGCCTTTACAGAGCTATTTGGCGGTTTCTCACATGATTTTTATCAAGCCTACTCTGAGCAGAATCCACCGGAAAGTTATTATGAGGATGTTAAAGAACTATATCAACTCTATTATCTACTTGTTCATTTAAACATATTTGGAGAAGTATATGGTGGGGCAGTTGATCGAGTATTAAAGAAGTATATTGGTTAAAAAGGGCTTGAATATTCTTGTAAGACTTGGTTTAATAAATAAGTGTCTGTCCCAGTAGCTCAGTAGGATAGAGCGACTGCCTCCTAAGCAGTAGGTCGGGAGTTCGAATCTCTCCTGGGACGTAAATAAGACCTGTCCAATTCATTGGACAGGTCATTTAAGATTTTTTCGGATATATTTTAATCATTTTCGTCATGAGATAAAAGAACAACATTAATATTAGTAGAACAAATAAGTGATTTAAATTAATAACTTTTATAAAAAGAAAAAGGATGATTGGCCAAGTAAGCGCGTATGACGTCATCTTCCATAATTGGTGGTATGCAAGCTTTCTTTTAAGAATGTTTCTTAGTAAGTAAGCTATTCCAGATAATAACGTGATGATTAATATAGTGAAAAAGATTGTAATTGTTGGATATAAAAATAATACTTGAATGATAACGACATCTGGAATTTCACCTTTAACGTCTTGAACATTTCTGACAAAATTAATAACGTCTGGTAGAAATAATAGTAAGAATAATAAAATGATATATACGAGTGTATCTCTCATGCTAATTCGATTAAGTTTAAAAAGAGCATCTTTCTTAGGTAACAATAAACTATTTCGAAATATAGTCGTTAAATTCACTATCGGTTCCTCCACTCATGAATTAAGAAAAGAAGGCAAGTTCTTCTTCAATGGCTTTTCTGATTTTTGCTAGGGCATCATCTACATCTTTGCCGAATATTCTATTCCCATTGACTAATGCATATGGTCGAACAGCACATAGCCCACAGAAGGAAAGGCAGCTATTTTCAATCACTGTCACTTCTGGGTATTCTTCTTCAAGTATGTCTTCTAAGTTAACACGTGCCATTAAGTTTCCATCACAAATTTCAACAACCACTAATCCCATAGCTGCTTCCCTCCTTACATACGTTTTCAAAATTATAATTATAAAGCGATTTGCTTAAATGTGCAAATTTAATACTTGAATAAAGGCTCTTACATAATGGAAGAATACGTTTTATATGAATGTTAAGGAGTGATCGAGGTGGATTTTAAAACTTTAGATAAAAGCTTTATTAATGGAGAATGGATAGAGGGGCATAGCAAACGAACATTTGATAATCAAAACCCATATGATGGCTCAGTATTGCAAACAATAAAGTTAGCGACTTTAGACCAGCTTGAAGACACTTTTTTGATTGCGAAGAATGCACAAGAAGAATGGGCAAAGTCTTCGTCAGAAGATAAGAAAAATGTTTTAGAAAAGGTCATTGAGTTTTACGAACAGAATCGAGATGATATCGTCGAGATCATTACAAAAGAAACTGGTGGAAGTGTGATAAAGGCGAATGTTGAAGTGGACTTAACAGTTGGTCTAGTTAATGAAGCATTAAATATGCCTGATGAACTAGATAAGGTTGAAGAAGTACCTGCAGGAGTTGAGAATAGGGTAAACCGGGTTCATAAGTTACCACTTGGTGTCATTACATCTATCTCACCTTTTAACTTCCCGATGAATTTATCGATGAGAACAATTGCACCTGCAATTGCCTTAGGGAATAGTGTTGTTCATAAACCAGATGCTCAAACGGCTATGGCTGGTGGCTCAATCATTGCTAAAGCATTTGAATATGCAGGTTTACCAAAAGGAGTATTTAATTGCATTTTAACGGACCTAGAAGAGATAGGAGATGCCATGTTAGAAAGTCCTCATTCGCAGTTGATTAGTTTCACTGGTTCTACTCCTGTTGGGAAGCATATTGGTAAAATTGCTGGAAGTATGCTTAAACGTGTTGCACTCGAACTTGGTGGCAACAATCCATTTATCGTATTGCAAGATGCGAATGTTGACAAAGCAGTCGATGCCGCAATCTTTGGTAAGTTCATTCATCAAGGGCAAATATGTATGTCTATAAACCGCTTTATCATTCATCAAGATCATTATGATGAATTCGTTAATAAATTCGTCGACCGGGTAAAAGAAATCCCGTGCGGCGACCCGACAAATCCTGAGACCATTGTTGGTCCATTAATTAATGAGGAGCAAGCTGATAAAGCAGAGAAAATTATTGAAGATGCAAAAAAAGCGGGAGCAAAAGTAGCATTAGAAGGTAAACGTGAAGGCAACTTACTGACACCTACTGTTTTCGTTGATGTAGAGAATAATAGTGAACTAGCTCAAACAGAATTATTCTCTCCGATCGCCACCATCATAAAGGCGGAATCAGATGACCATGCAATAGAAATGGCTAATGACACACCGTTTGGGTTAAGCTCAGCGATATTTACTGAAGACTTAACAGAAGGTGAACAGCTAGCACTTAAAGTAGAAAGTGGGATGACTCATATTAATGATCAAACGGTTAATGATCATCCAAATGTACCTTTTGGTGGTGCTAAAGAAAGTGGTATGGGACGCTTCGGTAACCCTTGGATTGTTGAAGAATTTACGATGACTAAATGGGTGTCGATTCAAAAGGAATATCGTGAGTATCCATTTTAATATTTTTCGAGGGCTCTATTTTAAATAGACCCTCTTTTTAAATGTGTAAAATTGACTTAATATCATGTATGATATAGATAGTGAATGCTTAATAAAAATTGAATGACAATTTATGTTTTTAATGAGGTGATTATGGGTAAATTATGTTAACAGGGAAATTATTTAAGACGGGATGGTTTTAGTATGGATTATGAACAGCATGATGTCGTCATGTTCCCGGGATGGAGGAAAGAGTTAGAAGCAAAAACATTTGATGCCGTTAAACATAAGAATTATAAAGAAGCCTTATTACATATTGAACAGTTAGAATCATTTGATGAAGCTTCAAATGATATCTTAACGGCTAAAGTTATTTGTTTGATTGAAATGAATAAATATGAAGAAGCTATTAGTTTATGTCGTAAACTCATGAGAGAAGACGATGAACATTATTTTAAATACTTACATATTTATTTGACGATTTTATTCCAAAATAGTCAATATGCTGAACTTGTTGATTTATTAGACGAGATTCAAAATCATGACTCAATCCCGGTAGAGTATGAAGAGGTTTTCAAACAATTATATGATATGAGCAAACAATTCCAAGAACAGACTCCAGAACGTGAATCAACTGAACATATGGAACATTTCCTTGATTCACTTGAAAATGGGAACTTCCAAGAGCAATGGAATTTATTAGCTTATCACCGTAAGCACGAAATAGGACAATACTTAGATCGAATTATTCCTTATTTAAGTGACACGCAATTAAACCCGGTTATAAAAACAGGTATCATTCAATGGTGCATGGATGAAGAAGTAAGTGATGTCATTGAGGTGGAGAAATTTGATCGAACAGAATGGGTAAAACCAAGTGAGCTTTCTGATGTGTTGGATACTGATTTTGCAAAACAATGTTTAAAAGAGTTAGAACAAATTGAACAAAATGATCCTACTCTTTATCAATTTACTAAACAAATTTTATTTAGATACTTATATATCTTGTTTCCGTTCACACCAGAAAGTGGAACAACTGAAGAAATTGCGGAGGCTGTGTCTGCGTTAGCAGAAAGCTATTTGAATTTGAATGAAAGTGACGATCGTACATACATATCTGATGAAATTCGTAAATGGATGAATGAAATTGAGAAATTAGAGAAGGTGTATTTCTCACGAATTGACGATTGACAATTTCATAGGATTACATTATTGAACGGAAACATTTCTATGTTATAATATAGTGGTTGCTTTATGCATGAATAGTGATATTATAAAGTTCGCTATGTAAAAAATATTGGAATAAATAGTTTTTTGGAGGGAAGTTTTATGTCAGCAAAATGGGAAAAGAAAGAAGGCAATGAAGGTGTCTTAACATTTGAAGTAGACACTGACCAATTTGACAAAGCCTTAGATCAAGCATTTAAAAAAGTAGTTAAGGATGTTCAGGTACCAGGATTCCGTAAAGGTAAAGTACCTCGTAGCATTTTCGAAAAACGTTTTGGCGTTGAAGCATTATACCAAGATGCTGTAGATATTGTTCTACCTGATGCTTATATGAAAGCAGTTGAAGAAGCTGGAATTACACCAGTTGATCGTCCGGACGTCGATATCGAACAAATTGAAAAAGGTCAACCATTAGTATTCACAGCTAATGTAACTGTTAAACCAGAAGTTACTCTAGGTGAATATAAAGGACTTGAAGTAGAAGATAAAGACACAACAGTTACTGATGAAGAAGTAGAAGAAGAGTTAAAGTCACTTCAAGAAAAGCAAGCTGAATTAGTTGTAAAAGAAGAAGGTAAAATTGAAGAAGGCGACACAGCTGTTATTGACTTTGAAGGTTTCGTAGATGGTGAAGCTTTCGAAGGTGGAGCAGCTGAAAACCATTCATTAGAAATTGGTTCTGGTCAATTCATCCCTGGTTTCGAAGAACAATTAATCGGTAAAGAAACTGGAGAAGAAACAGACGTTGTCGTTACATTCCCAGAGGACTACCAAGCTGAAGAATTAGCTGGTAAAGAAGCTACATTCAAAGTTAAAATTCACGACATCAAAACTAAAGAACTACCTGAATTAGATGATGAGTTTGCTAAAGATGTAGATGAAGACGTTGAATCATTAGATGAGTTAAGAACAAAAACTCGTGAACGTCTAGAAGAAGAAAAGAAAAATGATGCAGACGTTGAGAAGCGTGAAGCACTAGTTAACCAAGCTGCTGAAAATGCTGAAATGGATGTACCTCAAGCAATGGTTGACACTGAGCTTGATCGTATGATGCAAGAGTTTGAGCAGCGTTTACAAATGCAAGGTCTTTCATTAGATATGTATGCTCAATTCACTGGTCAAGATCAAAACGCTCTTAAAGAGCAAATGAAAGATGACGCTGAAAAACGAGTTCAAACTAACTTAACTCTAGAAGCGATCTCTGAAGCAGAAAACTTAGAGGTTACAGAAGAGGACATTGAAAAAGAGCTTGAGCAAATGGCGTCAATGTACAACACAGATGTTGACAACTTAAAACAAATGCTTGGAGGAAATACGGATATGCTTAAAGACGACCTTAAGATGAAAAAGGCCATTGACTTCTTAGTAGAAGAAAGCAAAACTGTATAATATGATTAAACAAGGCGCGTTTTGATACGTGCCTTGTTTTACAATAAATGCAAAATACATAATCCTAAAAGGTGTGTAACTTTTAGAGAGTTACGCATAAAATGATTGTAAGTTTTTCTTTTGACTAATTTTATTTTGAAGTACATAATGAGAATTACGAGATTCATTTATACAAACAATAATATGACATCGTTGAAATACAGATAAAAATATTGATTCTTATGGGGTGAAAGAATGTTTAAATTTAACGAAGAAAAAGGGCAGTTAAAATGCTCTTTCTGTGGTAAAACGCAAGATCAAGTTCGTAAGTTAGTCGCAGGACCAGGCGTATATATATGTGATGAATGTATTGACCTATGCACGGAAATTGTTGAAGAAGAGTTAGGCTCAACAGAAACTGAAGATTTTAAAGAGGTGCCTAAGCCTAAAGAAATTTGTGAAATTCTTGATGATTATGTTATTGGTCAAGAAAAAGCGAAAAAATCTCTTTCTGTAGCGGTTTATAACCACTATAAACGTATTAATTCTAATAACGTAAAGAATGATGATGTAGAAGTATCTAAAAGTAATATTTTACTTTTAGGACCAACAGGTAGTGGTAAAACATTACTTGCACAAACATTAGCAAGAATCTTAAATGTACCATTTGCTATTGCCG
This sequence comes from Piscibacillus sp. B03, assembly GCF_052246295.1. Lineage (NCBI taxonomy): Bacteria > Bacillati > Bacillota > Bacilli > Caryophanales > Bacillaceae > Piscibacillus > Piscibacillus sp. B03. The sequence goes on from NZ_JBQQCO010000002.1 coordinate 129,161, forward strand.
ATGCAACGTCATTAACTGAAGCAGGTTATGTTGGTGAAGATGTTGAGAACATCTTACTCAAATTAATCCAAGCTGCAGATTATGATGTGGAAAAAGCTGAAAAAGGGATTATCTATATTGATGAAATCGATAAAGTGGCTCGAAAGTCAGAAAACCCTTCAATCACAAGAGATGTATCTGGTGAAGGGGTTCAACAAGCATTACTAAAGATTCTTGAAGGAACACAAGCGAGCGTTCCACCTCAGGGCGGACGTAAGCATCCTCATCAAGAATTTATTCAAATTGATACAACTAACATCTTATTTGTGGTTGGTGGTGCTTTCGACGGAATCGATCAAATAGTAAAACGTCGTTTAGGTGAGAAAGTTATTGGTTTCGGTGCGGAAGCTAACAATGCCAATATTAATGAACAAGATTTATTAACAAAAGTACTTCCAGAAGATTTATTACGTTATGGTCTAATCCCTGAGTTCATTGGTCGTCTACCTGTTATCGGTAGCTTAGAGCAATTAGACGAAGATGCTTTAGTCGAGATTCTTACAAAACCAAAAAATGCGCTTGTTAAGCAGTATGAAAAGCTATTTGAAATTGATGATGTTGAACTTGAATTTGAAGATGAAGCATTACGAGAAATTTCTAATAAAGCAATCGAACGAAAAACAGGAGCACGTGGTTTAAGGTCTATTATAGAAGGAATTATGTTAGACGTAATGTTTGATTTACCTTCTCGAGATGATATTGAGAAGTGTGTCATTACAAAAGACACTGTGAAGTTAGAAGACGGTAAGCCTAAACTTGTTATGAAAGACGGTTCAGTCGTTGATCAAAATGAAGAGCCAAAAGAAAGTGCTTAAGACCTCAAATAAACTCGCCGCAAAGGCGAGTTTATTTATTTCAATGAAGTATAAAAATAAGCATTATACAAAATGTGATGGTGTCCATTATCACAAAAATCATGTTGAGAGTTCGATAATTAAACCGTGCGTTTGTGACTCGCTAAGGTCGGACGCTTGCCGTGCCTGCGGAAAGCGAAGCATTTTGATTGAGCGATGATAAATATATTCAGGTCATAAGTGGATGGTGTAAATTGATACACGACCTATAGTAAAGTAGTTAATTGAACATAATAATAGTGGTTTGTTTAAATAAGAGGACTTCAATTTACAACCTTATTGGATTTCTATATGATTAAAGTACGGAAAATATTGGAGGTGTTCATCATTGGGAACAGATAAACTAACAGAAATCCCCCTCCTACCATTGCGTGGCGTTGTTGTTTATCCATCAATGGTTATGCATTTAGATGTAGGAAGAGAAAAATCAGTCAAAGCTCTAGAAGATGCTATGATGAAAGACCATCATATTTTATTAGCAACTCAAAGAGAAACATCTTTAGATCAACCGTCTAAAGATGATTTATATCATACAGGTACTGTTGCTGAAATTAAACAAATGGTTAAGTTACCTAATGGGACAAGACGTATTCTAATTGAAGGTCTTCACCGCGCTGAAGTTCAGTCTTTCATTAAAGAAGATGATTTTTATATTGTTAATTACGAAACGTTAGAAGATGAACATGGCGATGATGTTGAACAACAAGCTATGATGCGTATGTTAGTCGACGACTTTTATGAATTTACTAAGGTCTCGAAAAAGCTAAACCAAGAGACGTTTGATTCGGTCAAAGACATTAATGAACCAGGACGTTTAGCGGATATGGTAAGTTCCCATCTTTCGTTAAAAATTCAACAAAAGCAGAGAGTTTTAGAAATTGTTTATATTCCTGAACGTTTAGATTTTATTATTCAACTTATAAACAATGAAAAAGAAGTGCTTAGCATGGAGAAGAAAATCGGTCAACGAGTGAAACGCTCCATGGAACGCACTCAAAGAGAGTATTATTTAAGAGAACAATTGAAAGCTATTCAGAAAGAGTTAGGCGACAAAGATGGGAAGACTGGTGAGGTTGCTGAATTAAAAGAAAAGATTGATGACGCAGAAATGCCAGAGCGAATTGAAAGCGTCGCGTTAAAGGAACTTGACCGTTACGAGAAGGTTCCTCAAACCTCAGCTGAAAGTTCAGTCATTCGCAATTATATTGAGTGGCTTGTTTCTCTACCTTGGACCAAAGAAACAACGGATAACTTAGAGATTGCTCGTGCTGAACGCATTCTAAACGAAGATCATTATGGTTTGGATAAAGTTAAAGAGCGAGTTTTAGAATATTTATCAGTTCAGAAATTAACCAATTCTTTAAAGGGTCCTATTCTATGCTTAGTTGGCCCACCAGGAGTTGGTAAAACATCTCTAGCACGATCAATCGCTCGTGCAATTGACCGTAATTTTGTTAGAGCATCACTTGGCGGAGTAAGAGATGAAGCAGAAATCAGAGGTCATAGACGTACTTATGTAGGTGCAATGCCTGGGCGAATTATTCAAGGGATGAAAAAAGCTGAAACCATTAACCCAGTCTTTTTATTAGATGAAATTGATAAAATGGCGAGTGATTTTCGTGGTGATCCTTCTTCAGCAATGTTAGAAGTATTAGACCCAGAGCAGAATTATTCTTACAGTGATCATTTTATTGAAGAACCATATGATCTATCGAAAGTTATGTTCATCGCAACAGCAAATAATTTAGCGACCATTCCTGGACCATTATTAGATCGAATGGAAGTCATTACAATTGCAGGTTATACTGAGCTTGAGAAATTGCACATTTCAAAAGAGCACTTACTTCCTAGACAGTTGAAAGAAAACGGGTTATCTAAAGGACAACTACAAATCCGTGATGATGCAATTCTTAAGCTAATTCGTATGTACACGCGTGAAGCAGGGGTTCGTAATCTTGAAAGACAATTTGCGTCTATTTGTCGTAAAGCGGCAAAAATCATTGTGTCAGATGAGCAGAAGCGCGTCGTCGTTACCGAAAACCGACTTGAGGATTTATTAGGAAAACCACGCTTTCGATATGGCCAAGCTGAAGTCGACGATCAAATTGGTACTGCTACTGGACTAGCTTATACTCAAGCTGGTGGAGATACATTATCAATTGAGGTATCACTATCGAAAGGAACTGGCAAGTTAACGCTCACTGGTAAACTAGGAGACGTCATGAAAGAATCAGCTCAGGCCGCTTTCAGTTATATTCGCTCTAGAACAGAAGAGCTTGAGATTGCACCTGATTTTTATGAAAAATATGATGTCCATATTCATGTGCCTGAAGGAGCAACTCCTAAAGATGGTCCATCAGCAGGTATTACAATGGCAACAGCGCTCGTATCTGCTTTAACTGAGAGGCCGGTACGTAAGGAAGTTGGTATGACAGGTGAAATTACATTACGTGGACGAGTATTACCTATTGGTGGTCTTAAAGAAAAATCATTAAGTGCACATCGAGCTGGATTGAAAACGATTATTATACCCGAAGAGAATGACAAAGATTTAGAAGATATACCTGAAAGTGTGCGTAAGGGACTAACATTCGTTAAGGTTAAGCATTTAGATGAAGTTTTAGAGCATGCTTTATTACCTATAAAATCAATGCAGAAGTAACGTTTAATTTGAGGAGATATTATTATGAAAGTTACACAAGCTGAAATTGTAATCAGTGCTGTAAGTAAGAAACAATATCCTAATGAAGGCTTACCTGAAGTAGCCTTAGCAGGTCGATCTAATGTTGGTAAATCATCTTTTATCAATAAGATGATTCAACGTAAAAGCCTGGCTAGAACATCTTCAAAACCTGGTAAAACACAAACGCTTAATTTTTACAAAATTAACGAAGCTTTCTTTTTCGTAGATGTTCCTGGTTATGGATATGCAAAAGTGTCCAAGAAAGAACGTGAAGCCTGGGGAAGAATGATGGAGGAATACTTTCAAGAGCGTGAAACACTTGAAGGTACTGTATTATTAATTGATATGCGTCATCCTCCAACTGAAGATGACATAATTATGTATGACTTTTTGAAGCACTTTGATATTCCGGTTTTAATCGTTGCAACGAAGCTTGATAAGGTCAAGAAAGCTAAACGTGATCAACATATTAAGGTCATTAAAGAAGCACTAGACATAGAACCTGAAGACAACTTAGTGGCTTTCTCAGCAGAAACGGGAGAAGGCAAAGACCAAGCCTGGAAACACTTAAGTGAATTTATTTCTTAGTAAAAGGGACTTTCCTAGTCAATGATGACTGAGAAAGTCCTTCTTATTTTTTGAGGGAATTTGTTTTATAAAGCTACTTTTTAAAAAGTATAATGCTCCCTATTAGGATTAAAAGTATTGGCCAAAATCGTTCAAGTTGAACAAATACAAAATCAAACCAACTAAACCAATTTGGCATGGCGATTGAAGTAATCGCCATAAATGAGATAATAATAAAAATAAGTCCAATTACCATTCCCTGATTCGTTTTCTGAGATCTTAATAAAAAGGCAAAGCCAATAATTAATGTGTACATCCCCCAATGATCAATCCATTGTACAGAATGTGTTAGAGCATGAAAGTGAATACCAAGACCTAATAAAACGACTCCAGGGAAAATACTGTCATGATGTTTTTGGGAATAACCATTGAATAAAAAGGCAATACCTAATATGATTAGTATGGTCGGCCAAGTGTCGAAACGTGATAAAAAGGGAATAGAGTACTGTTGTAATAAGAAATAAATACCAATACCGATTAGAATGATTCCAAGAAAAGATTTCTGTTGATTCATGAGAGACACTCCTAAAAACAGTTTTCTTGATGGCTATACCGCCATGTGTTAGTCTTAATATGTAAATAATAATTATTCTAAATTAATATTATCATAAATTTTCATATTATGTTCATCTTTATGGACGTAATAAAATGAGTATTATTGGTATACTAAAACTATAAATAATTGGTACGTATTGATAAGGGGTGAAGGGTATGCATGTCATGGTAATGAGTTTAAACTATCGGACAGCCCCAGTTGAATTAAGGGAAAAATTAGCATTCAAAGAAGAACAAGTCGGAGATGCAATGATCGCTCTTAATCAAGAGAAGAGCATTTTAGAAAATGTCATTGTATCTACTTGTAACCGTACGGAATTATATGTTGTAGCAGACCAGTTGCATACTGGTCGTTATTATGTAAAACGTTTTGTTTCTAATTGGTTTTCGGTAGACCTTGATGAGGTTAAAAACCATGTTGAAATTTATGAAGATCAAAAAGCTATTCAACATTTATTCCGGGTATCAGCTGGTTTAGACTCGATGGTATTAGGAGAAACTCAAATTCTTGGACAAGTCAAAAACTCGTTTCAAATAGCTCAAGAAAATGAGGCTTCAGGTCTTATTTTTAATCAGTTGTTCAAACAAGCAATTACGGCTGCTAAACGTGGGCATCGTGAAACTGAAATCGGTGAACATGCGGTGTCAATTAGTTATGCTGCAGTAGAGCTTTCTAAAACTATCTTCGGTGAGTTAAATAATCAGCATGTTGTCATCTTAGGTGCTGGTAAGATGGGTGAGTTAGCTGTTCAAAACTTACATGGTAGCGGCGTGAATCGTGTAACAGTTATTAACCGAACATATTCAAAAGCACAGGAGTTGGCTAATCGATTTAATGGTGAGGCAGAGCCTTTAGAGAAGTTTGAATCTGTTTTAGAAGATGCGGATATTTTAATTACATCAGCAGGAACAGAAGATTATGTGTTAGGTAAAGCGCAAATGGCTAATCTGTTGAAAAAGAGAAATGGAAAACCAATCTTCCTTGTTGATATAGCTGTACCACGTAATTTAGATCCGGCTATTAATGAATTAGATGGCGTCTTTTTATATGATATAGATGATCTTCAAGGTATTGTCGATCAAAACTTAACAGAGAGACAAAAGGCAGCAGCTAAAATAGAAGAAATGATTGATACTGAATTAGATGAGTTTGAGGAGTGGCTGACAACATTAGGAGTTGTTCCAATCATTTCAGCTCTTAGAAAGAAAGCTTTAACTATTCAAGAGCAGACAATGGCATCTATAGAAAGAAAAATGCCTGATTTAACAGCTCGCGAGAAAAAAGTATTGAACAAGCACACGAAGAGTATTATTAATCAAATGCTTAAAGAACCAATACTTCAGGCTAAAGAAATGGCTGGCGAGGAACATGCTGACGATATGCTTAAGCTGTTCATTCGTATTTTTGGCATAGACGAAGAGGTTGAAGAGGAGTTAAAACAACAAAACTCAAAACACCAAAGCCATGAAGAAGTAAGCCGTTCTTTACCTCTTGCAGGTTTGATTCAAGCTATTCAACATCGCTAATAAGGGGAAACTCATATGAGTGCCTTTGAAGATTTAAGAATCTACGAATTAATTGTTATATTATACGGATTGAGTCTATTGATGTATTTCTATGACTTTGTTAAGCAAGACCGGAAGGCCAATCAAATGGCCTTCTGGTTACTTTTATTGGTTTGGTTTTTACAGACCATTTTTTTATTTATAGAGATTTATATTTCAGGCACATTGCCTATACTGAGTATTACGGAAGGTCTTTACTTTTATGCATGGTTAATATTATTAGTTTCTGTTGTGGTAAATTATTTCTTCAAAGTAGATTTCTTAGTTTTTGTAATGAATGTAGTAGGCTTTATCATTATGTTAATCTTTCTTGTGTCGTACTTAACAAGTGATGGAAGCACCTTTGGGTCACAATTCATTGGTGAACTATTACTATTTCATATAGTGTTAGCATTTCTGTCTTATACTCTCTTTACAATTTCCTTTGCTTTTTCGGTCTTATATTTATTACAATTTAAGATGTTGAAGGAAAAGAAGTGGGGACGGATCTTGAAAAAGTTAGGCCGCCTTGGTCAAATGGAAGAACTATCATTTCTACTCATCATTTTTTCAACACCAACATTATTTATTTCGCTCATTTTAGGTGTTATCTGGGCATATATGGCAAATGAGATGTTTTACTGGATTGATCCTAAAACAATTGGCTCATTTATCGTCATAATTATATATTGCTTTATTATTTATAGAAAAGTTACAAATAAATCAGTTGGAAAAGATCTTGCCAATGCTAATACAATGGCATTTGCTGTTTTGTTTTTAAATTATTTCTTATTTTCATTTTTATCAAATTTTCATTTTAATTAGGAGGTTTACGATGAGAAAAATCGTAATAGGCTCAAGACGTAGCAATTTGGCTTTGACACAGACAGAGTGGGTTATTGAGCAATTAAAAAAGCATACCGATGATTACGAATTTGAAGTGAAAAAGATTGTTACAAAAGGTGATAAAATTTTAGATGTAACATTATCTAAAGTTGGTGGAAAGGGTCTGTTTGTAAAAGAAATTGAACAGGCTATGTTTGACCATGAAATTGATATGGCTGTACATAGTATGAAGGATATGCCTTCCCAATTACCTGAGGGGCTAGAGATTGCTTGTGTACCGGAACGTGAAGACCATCGCGATGCCTTTATTTCGAATGATCACGTTAAACTGGATGATTTAAAGGAAGGGGCTATCATAGGAACAAGCAGTTTACGTAGGGGTGCTCAACTTCTAACTTATCGCCCTGACCTTAAGATTCAATGGATTCGTGGTAATATCGAGACTAGACTAAGAAAATTAAAAGAAGAAAATTTCGATGCAATCATACTTGCAGCAGCTGGACTTAAACGTATGGGTTGGTCTACTGACCTTATTACACAGTATTTAGATCCAGAAGTTTGTTTACCAGCCGTTGGTCAAGGTGCATTAGCAATTGAATGTCGTGAAAGCGATGATGAATTGAAACAATTACTATCTAAAATTAATAATGAATATACAGCAACAACAGTAGCGGCAGAGCGTAAATTCTTAAGTATGTTAGAAGGAAGCTGTTCTGTGCCAATAGCTGCTTATGCTGTACGTGAAGGGGACCAAATTACATTAACAGGATTAGTATCCTCATCTGATGGAAAAACAGTCCTAAAAACACAATCCACTTCAATTGATCCGATTCAAGCAGGTGAATCAGTTGCTAATGAGTTAATCAATCAAGGTGCTAAGGAATTAGTTGAAGAAGCTAAAAGAGAATTGGAAGACCAATAATGACTCAGCTAATGGGGAAAACCATTTTTATTTCTCGTGAGGAAACAAAAGCTCAGGACTTTATATCTCTTATAGAACGTCAAGGAGCTAATGTTTTACCGCATTCATTGATATCATTTGAGTTAAGAACATCTGAAGATCATCGAGCAGTGTTAGCTCAATTAAATACATTTGATTGGATTGTATTTACAAGTGCAAATGGTGTTAAGTATTTTTATGAGACATTGAATGCATATAAAGTTTCAACATCTAGGGTTCGCCATATAAAAAAAGCTGTAGTAGGAAAGAAAACGCAACAATTTTTAGAACAGTATGGTGAAACCGTTGATTTTGTACCAGACGTATTTGATGCAGAGCACTTTAGTCAGACATTTATAGTAGAAGAACAACCTGCTAAAGTGCTATTAGTTAAAGGGAATCTCTCACGTAAAGTAATCGATGAGTCTTTAAATCAATCTAATATCCCTTTTGAGACGATTACCGTTTATAATACAATTGTAAATAGAGAAGTTGAAAAACAACTTAAAGACGTTTTGGAACAACCGATTGATGCGTGGGTATTTACATCCCCATCTTCCATTCAAGCCTTTGAAGAGTTCATAGATTTAGAAGATTCATCTATACTTGATCAACCTTGCTTTTGCATCGGACATACGACGCAAGATCAAGCCAACCGTGTTGGTTTTAAACAGACCATTGTGCCTTATGAATTTACGTTAGAAGGCCTAGCAGAAGCCGTGAGTGATTATTACTCTTAAAAAAGGAGAGTTTTGATGAGTGATATAAATTTTGATAGACATAGACGATTAAGAAGCTCAGCTAGTATGCGTGCACTAGTTAGAGAAACACATCTTAAAACAGAAGATTTAATTTATCCTATTTTTGTTCTAGAAGAAGAAGGGCAAAAAAATGAAGTTCCATCTATGCCAGGTATTTTTCAAATTTCTTTAGATCGATTATCTGAAGAAATGGACGAGGTAGTCTCATTAGGGATTAAAGCTGTCTTATTATTTGGAGTTCCAAATGTGAAAGACTCGGTAGGATCTGAGGCTTATAATGATGAAGGTATTATACAAAAGGCTACGCGATACATTAAAGAAAACTATCCTGATGTTTTAATCGTTGCAGACACCTGTTTATGTGAATACACAGATCATGGTCATTGTGGTGTTATTCATGATCATTATGTGCATAACGATGAGTCATTACCTTTTCTTGTAAAGACTGCAATCTCTCAGGCTAAAGCAGGAGCAGATATTATTGCGCCTTCTAATATGATGGATGGCTTTGTTGCTGCAATTCGTGAAGGGTTAGATGAAGCTGGGTTTGAAAATACCCCAATTATGTCTTACGCGATTAAATATGCATCAGCCTTCTACGGTCCATTTAGAGATGCAGCAGGAAGTACACCACAATTTGGAGATCGTAAAACTTATCAAATGGATCCAGCAAACCGTTTAGAAGCTCAGCGAGAAGCTGAATCTGATATTATGGAAGGTGCTGACTTTTTAATCGTTAAGCCAGCTATGACTTACTTAGATATTATGAGAGAAGTGCGTGACCGTTATAATTTACCAATTGTTGCTTACAACGTGAGTGGTGAATTCTCAATGGTAAAAGCAGCTGCACAGAATGGTTGGATTGACGAACAACAAATTGTTTTAGAAAAATTAACCTCAATGAAACGAGCGGGTGCAGATTTAATTATCACTTATTTTGCTAAAGATGTCGCAAAATGGCTTCAACAATAGAAGGAGGTTATAAATATGGGTTACGACAAATCTAAAGAATTATTTAACGAAGCAGTCGATTTATTACCAGGTGGAGTTAACTCTCCAGTAAGAGCATTTAACTCTGTCAATATTGACCCGATCTATATGGAAGAAGGTAAAGGGTCAAAGATTTATGATGTTGATGGTAATGAATATATCGACTATGTACTAAGCTGGGGTCCTTTAATTCTTGGTCATGCTGATGATCAAGTTGTTGAAAATTTGAAAAAAGTATTAGAAAAAGGTACAAGCTTTGGTGCGAATGTCGAATATGAAAATAGGCTAGCCAAACTTGTCATAGACCGTGTGCCATCAATTGAAATGGTTCGTATGGTTAACTCTGGAACAGAAGCAACAATGAGTGCTTTAAGATTAGCACGCGGATACACAGGACGAGATAAAATTTTGAAGTTTGAAGGAAACTATCATGGCCATGGTGATTCATTATTAATTAGAGCAGGGTCTGGTGTTGCAACCCTAGGCCTACCTGATAGCCCAGGGGTACCAGCATCAATCGCGCAAAATACAATCACGGTTCCTTATAATGATCAAGAAAGTGTGAAATACGCTTTTGAAGAATACGGTAAAGATATTGCAGCAGTCATTGTAGAACCAGTTTCAGGAAACATGGGCGTTGTTCCACCAGTTAATGAATTCTTAAGCTTCTTAAGAGATATAACGGAAGATCATGGTTCATTACTTATTTTTGATGAAGTCATGACAGGGTTCCGTGTAGGTTATAATTGTGCTCAAGGACACTTTGGTGTAACCCCAGATTTAACATGCTTAGGAAAAGTAATCGGTGGTGGACTTCCAGTTGGTGCATACGGTGGTAAACGTGAAATTATGGAACGCATTGCCCCTGCTGGAGATATTTATCAAGCCGGGACACTTTCGGGTAACCCACTTGCAATGGCAGCTGGTTATGAAACATTAAGTCAGCTAACTGAACAATCTTATAAAGAAATTAGTAAAAAAGCTGATCGTTTAATAGAAGGCTTTCAAAAAGCTGCTGAAGAACATGGAGTACCGTTACAAGTTAACCGAGCTGGCTCTATGATTGGATTTTTCTTTACAAACGAAGATGTCATTAATTTTGAAACAGCTAAATCATCAGATCTAGACTGGTTTGCTGAATACTATCGTCTAATGGCAGAACAAGGCATTTTCTTGCCGCCTTCACAGTTTGAAGGGATGTTCCTATCAACGGCTCATACGGATGTAGACATTGAGAAAACGATTGAAGCAGCTGAACATGCATTTAAACATTATAAAGGTTAATCAGGATCCTCGCAGCTTACACGCTGTGAGGATTTTTTGTTAAAACATCGTAGTTGTTAATGTATTTCCGCGAGCGCGATTTTAAATTTTTAAGACTCATAATGTCGACTAAATTTCCTCACACTATCATTTTGTTAATCTTTTACTTTAATATCCTTGAAAAGTTCTTTTTAAAAACAAGTTGTCATATATGTAATGGTAAAGGATATTTTTGTGAGGAGGATGAGTCGTGAATTATAACGGAAATGAACCCTTTCTATTTGATTTACACGAGGAAATAACATTTCGTCAAGGTGAAGAAATTGATGATTTGTACGGCATTTCCATTCAACCGGATGTTAATATAATAAAAGAAGCTACTTACATCCAGTTGCGTGGTGTCTTAATGGTGTCGGGTGATTATCAGTCATTACCAAGAGAAGAACCAATGTATTTAATGGATCAAGATGATGATGAGAATTATGTCCAGCAAGTTAAAGCGCTTGATAACGGGTTTACGACATTCCAATACCCGATCCCTGTTGATATTACGATTCCAGCAAATCGTGTTAATGAAACAGGTGAGCCAGATGTAGAAATTGAGTATTTTGATTATGAACTACCAGAACCGAAATCATTGCATGTGTACGCTAAGATTCGATTAGCTAATGTAGAGGTAGAAGAAGAGTATAGTGAGGAACGTCATGAAGAAGATGTGAATTCTGATTTTCAAGTACAAGAGATTCCAAGTTTTGAAGAAGATGATCAAAAAGAAGGTGCTGAAGAGGAAACGGAAGAGGACACGCGTCCACATGAAGAATCTGCAGAAGCTACAGCAGAAGTAGAAACAGAAGAATCTGCAGAAGCTACAGCAGAAGTAGAAACAGAAGAATCTTCTGAAGATAAAACTAAAGGAAGAGAATTCTGGAATAAGAAAGAGACTCAATCATTCACAGAGTTTTTTAATAATAAAGAGAAGAAAGCTAAAGCCGAAGAAAAGCCTAAAGCTAAAGAACAAAAGGATCAAGTAGAGTATCAGGACAACGCTTATAAAGATGAAAAAGATAATGTTGAATATCAAGACAATGCTTATCAAGGTAATAAAGATAATGTTGAATATCAAGACAACACTTATATGCAGGATAATAAAGAAAATGAATCTGCAAAAGAAAACCAAATGAAGCAAGAGAAGGAAGAGAAACAAGACGATGTTGTAGAAGAAGAGAAGAAGGCGAAGGATGAAGCTAAAGAAGAAGCCAAGAAAGAAAAGAAAGAAAAGAAAGAGGCTAAAAAGAAAGAAAGTAAGAAGAAGGATAAAAAGCAGGAAAAACAAGACACGAGTCCTGAAGTGAAACAAAAATCAAGCAAAGATGATTATGATGACCATGACCAAATGGATGATGAAGACGGTAAAAAGCCTAAGAAGAAAATGTTTGGCCTGAATTACTTGTCTAATTTCTTTAGAGATGATGAAGAATTACGTGAAAAAGAGAAAGTGAGTGTGAAAATGCGTTTCGTACAACAGAATGAAACGCTTGAATCGATTGCTGAATCTTATAAAGTGCCAGTTTCTCAATTAGAACGTTTGAATGGGCTGGAGGATGACCGTCAACTTAAAGCTGGGGATGTCCTGTATGTTCCATATAAAAAGTAATTAGATCCATTCAAGATAAAAAGCGATATATAAACCTACTAATAAACCAGATAAAAAGACATCTAACGTGGATGGGAATAATAATGTTCTAACTAACTGAAAAATCATGATTGGTAATGTACATTTCTCAACAATGAAAATACAATGTCTTGCCCAAGGTGGTAAGCGGTAGCGATAATATCTAGCCATTAGTCTCCTCCTCTCTATTACACAATATGACGATACGAATAATGTGTTAATGAAATGTGGAAAAAAGTGTGGGCATTTGCCCCACTTTTTTATTGCTTAGAAATCTGTGGTTTTGCAAAAAACAATGATATAGAAGAAGTCGTTGAATTATGAAGAGAAAAGGTGGTACTTATTTTTTGTTTTTAGCCCATATTCCTTGAAATGCATTGACTATTTGTATAAAATACGTATACAATAATAACAAAATTAAATTACGTGAAAGGCTGTAAGAGAGGAGTACAAGTTGGACTCTGACAGAGAGGGAAACATTAGCTGAGAGTTTCCTCAGTATGAAAGCTTGGAAGGTCGCTCTGAAAATGCTGGTTCGTTGAATTAAAGTAGGTGAACCCGGGAAGTCCGTTATGCTAAATGAAGCGCACAACTGTTTATAGATCAGTTTGTGAATAAAGGTGGTACCGCGAAATCAATCTTTTCGTCCTTTTTATAAGGATGGAAAGATTTTTTTATTTTATATAACTATTTTAGGAGGGTCTTTTATGTCAGAAGAGCAAAACATAATGGCTCCTAAGTACAATCCTCAAGAGGTTGAACAAGGTCGCTATAAGTTTTGGGTAGATGGTAAGTTTTTTGAAGCTAAAGACGATGAAAGCAAGGAGCCGTTTACGGTCGTGATCCCACCTCCAAATGTAACGGGCCGTTTACATTTAGGGCACGCATGGGATACAACGTTACAAGACATTATCACTCGTTACAAGCGAATGAGAGGTTATGACGTTTTATGGCTACCTGGTATGGACCATGCTGGGATTGCAACTCAAGCGAAAGTAGAAGGTAAACTTCGCGAAGAAGGAGTATCTCGTTACGATTTGGGACGAGAGAAATTTTTAGAACGTGCATGGGATTGGAAAGAAGAATATGCCTCGTTCATTCGTCAGCAGTGGGAGAAAATCGGGTTAGGCCTAGATTACTCTAGGGAACGCTTTACATTAGATGAAGGACTTTCAAATGCGGTTAAAGAGGTATTTGTTACTTTGTATGAGAAAGGTCTCATTTACCGTGGTCAGTACATTATCAATTGGGACCCAAGCACTCAGACAGCATTATCTGATATAGAAGTTATTTATAAAGACGTAAAAGGTGCATTCTATCATATGAAGTATCCATTGAAAGATGGATCTGGTCATATTGAAATCGCAACTACTAGACCTGAAACAATGTTAGGAGATACGGCTGTTGCTGTTCATCCTGAAGATGATCGTTATAAGCATTTAATTGGTAAGAAAGTAATTTTACCAATTGTAGGGCGTGAAATTGAAATTATTGCAGATGACTACGTTGATATGGAGTTTGGCTCAGGCGCTGTAAAAATCACACCTGCACATGACCCGAATGACTTTGAAATCGGTAATCGTCACAATCTAGAGCGTATTTTGGTTATGAATGAAGACGGTTCGATGAATGAAAACGCAGGTAAGTATGAAGGTATGGATCGCTTCGAATGTCGTAAACAACTAGTGAAAGACTTACAAGAGGATGGCGTTCTATTTAAAATTGAAGAACACGAACATTCAGTTGGACACTCTGAGCGTAGTGGAGCAGTTGTAGAGCCTTATTTATCAACTCAATGGTTTGTAAAGATGGAGCCATTAGCTAAGCAAGCAGTTGAACTACAAAAAACTGATGATAAGGTTAACTTCGTACCTGAACGATTCGAAAACACTTATTTAAATTGGATGGAAAATATTCGTGATTGGTGTATTTCTCGTCAATTATGGTGGGGCCATAGAATACCTGCTTGGTATCATAAAGAAACTGGTGAGGTTTACGTTGGACGTGAGGCACCAGAAGATATTGAGAATTGGAGACAAGATGACGATGTATTAGATACATGGTTTTCTTCGGCGTTATGGCCGTTTTCAACAATGGGTTGGCCAGATGAAAATAGCAAAGACTTTCAGCGTTACTTCCCAACAAACGCTTTAGTAACTGGTTATGATATTATTTTCTTCTGGGTAGCTCGCATGGTATTTCAATCAGTAGAGTTTACGAATAGAAGACCATTCAAAGATGTGATTATGCATGGACTTGTTCGTGATGCACAAGGCCGTAAAATGAGTAAATCACTAGGTAATGGTGTTGACCCAATGGATGTGATTGACAAGTATGGTGCAGACTCATTACGTTACTTCTTAGCGACGGGTTCATCACCTGGTCAAGACCTTCGCTTCCACTGGGAGAAAGTAGAATCTACATGGAATTTTGCGAATAAAATTTGGAATGCTTCACGTTTCGTTCAGATGAACCTAGAAGGATTTAAGTATGAAGACATTGATTTAACAAAGAAAAAATCATTAGCGGATGAGTGGATTTTAACTCGTTTAAATGAAACGATTGAAAACGTTACGCGTAATATTGATCGTTATGACTTTGGCGAAGCGGGTCGTCATTTATACAACTTTATTTGGGATGAATTTTGTGACTGGTATATTGAAATGGCGAAGTTACCACTTTATGGTGATGATGAAGAAGCTAAACAAACAACTCGTTCAATCTTAGTTGTGACTCTTGATAGTATATTACGTATGCTTCACCCGTTCATGCCATTCATTACTGAAGAAATATGGCAGCATATCCCTCACAAAGGGGAGTCTATTGTTACAAGCACGTGGCCTGAGGTTCGTGCTGAATATAACAATGAACAGTCTTCTAAAGAAATGCAACGACTAGTATCGATTATCCGTTCTGTACGTAATGTACGTGCTGAAGTGGATACGCCGATGTCTAAAGAAATTAAAATAATGATTAAAGCAAATGATGCATCAATTGTTGATGAACTTGAACGCAACAAGATATATCTAGAACGTTTCTGTAACCCAGAAACACTATCAATCGCAACAGATTTAGATGTTCCAGAACAAGCAAAAAGTGCAGTTGTGACAGGTGCGGAAATTTTCTTCCCTCTAGAAGGGTTGATCGATATTGATGCTGAAATTGATCGACTAAAGAAAGAGCTTGATAAGTGGAATCAAGAGGTAGAACGTGTTCAGAAGAAACTTTCAAATGATAACTTCGTTAATAAAGCCCCTGAACATGTTGTTCAAGAAGAGCGTGACAAAGAAAAAGACTACCTTGAGAAGCAAAAGCTAGTCGAACAACGCATCAAAGAATTAGAGGAAGTCTCATAACACATTTAAATTGCCTGCTACTTTAGCAGGCAATTTATTATATGGAGGATTTTACATGGAAAACAAGGAAATAAGCTGGCTTAAAGAACAACTTAAAGTAGGAATTAAACCTGGGTTAGATCGAGTTAAATTACTACTTCAAAAATTAGGCCACCCAGAAAAGAAATTGAAAATAATCCATATAGCTGGCACTAATGGTAAAGGGTCAACTTTAACTTTTTTAAGAAATATTTTGTCTGAACATAGTTATGAGGTCGGAACATTTACTTCGCCATATATCGAGCATTATAATGAACGAATTAGTATTAACGGAAGCCCAATCTCTGATGACGAAATGAGTCATTATATTAAGTTACTTAAGCCACTTTGTAACGAGATAAGTCTTACGGAATTCGGAAAACCAACAGAATTTGAAATTGTAACATGTATAGCCCTGCAATATTTTAAAGATAAGAACGTGGATTATGTCATTTTAGAAGCGGGATTAGGCGGTAGAATGGATTCTACTAATGTGGTTAATCCCTTATTATCAATTATCACAATGATTGGTTATGATCACTTAGATGTCCTGGGAGATTCAATAGAAGAAATAGCTACAGAGAAAGCGGGTATTATTAAGCCTAACGCACCAGTCTTCACAAATGAAATAAAGAGTGAAGCCTTTCATGTATTAGAATCAAAAGCAAAACAGACTCAGTCATCTATTTATAGATTGCATAAAGATTTTGATTATTCTTGGGGAAATTCTTATGAAGATGGGGAAGAATTCAACTTCATTTCTGATGAACTAACGATTAATGGACTTCGTTCAACAATGACGGGAAAGCATCAAATTGAGAATGCTTCTTTAGCCATTTATTCTGCTAAAAAATTGAGTGAATTAGAAGGGATTTTTCTATCAATAGAGAAAATTATAAAGAGCATAGAACGAACGACATGGGTCGGAAGGTTTGAATTTATTCACCGTAACCCGACTATTATATTAGATGGAGCGCATAATGTTGAAGCTTTTGAACAGTTAATTGATACAATTAATAATCGCTACAATCCTTCTCACATTAAGCTTCTTATATCAGTTATTAAAGGCAAACCTATAGAACCGATTATAGATATGCTGAGTAGTCAATATGAGGATATTACTATTACTTCATTTGATTTCGATAAAAGTTATAGTAAAAAAGAACTATTACAAAAGTTCTATAAATGTGATATAATAGTTTCTGAAAATTGGAAATCAACAGTAAATGATTTTATAGACCAACAAGAGACCAATGAAGTATTAGTAGTAACAGGATCATTGTATTTTATTTCGGTTGTTAGAAGTTATTTGAATGGGCGGTAAAGGATAAAATATTTTCTTTAGAAATGAAGGGGTTACTTATGGCGAAATCAAAGGTTATTACAATTTGGACGATTTGGTTAATAGCTTTTCCGTCTCTTGTTACATACGCGTACCTTGAGTTTAAACCGGATTTTAATGATCATTGGTTAGACTTATTAGCTTTTGCGATTGTGATCGGTGCAGTTGCTATATTTCCTATTAAAGTTGGAAATATAACCGTGTTTTTTAGTAATGGTGTTAGCTTAGCAGCATTTCTATACTTCGGTTTATTTGTAGAATTAGTGCTCACACAGTTATCATTAGTGGTTCTCTTTATTAAAATAAAACTAAAAAAAGACGAAGCTCACAGAATTCCTACCAATTCAACTATGTTTTTACTTACATCAGTAATCTCAGCATGGGTGTATTACGGACTAGGCGGCACACATGGAGCATTAACGTTTGATTCAGTCGAGCAAGTTATTCCTTTAGTAGGGTATATTTTTGCAGTTATATTGGTGAACCAAGTATTTTTATCCTTATTACAGTGGTTCATGCACGGAGAAAATTTACTTGCTTATCCTAAGAGCCTGTTAATCGATTCAGGTGCAACGCTTTTAGCTTTCCCGTTAGGATTAGTGTTATATTTGATGTATTTACAGATAGAAGCAATAGCTGTATTCTTCGTTGGGATACCATTCATTCTATTATCAATTGTTTTTTCTTATTATCACAATACTCAACGCATAAATAAGTATCTACATACAACAAGTGAAATTGGACATGAACTTTCAAAAAGTTTAAATGTTAAAAGTGTACTTGATAAGTTTTTAAATGAAATTAATCGATTAATACCAGCGTCAAATATATATGTGTTTGACGTCTCAAATGACAGTCGTATGATGGACCTCATTAGGTTCATGGATGATCAAGGAAACCAATTTAAAAAAGAACTTAAAATGTATCAGGGAGAAGGTTTCTCGGGAACGGTTTATGAACGTAAGGAAAGCATTATGTTAATGCGTGTAAAGGAAATTAAACAACTAGCTCCCCATGAGCTCCCGAATGGAACAAAAAGTGTAATGGGCGTTCCAATTCAAAGAAGTGGTAAGATTGTTGGTATTTTAACCGTGTGTTCAAATGATTTAAATGCATATGAAAAATATCACTTGATGCTATTAGAGATATTAGCAAACTTCTTGTCGGTAGCAATTGAGAATGCAAGACACTATGAATCAGCTAAGACTAAAAGTCAACGTGATCAATTAACTGAATTATATAATTACCGTTATTTCATTGAACATATTGATGAATATGCTAAGGATTTAGAAGCTAAAGGTATAGAAGAAAACCTTTCTGTTATAATCCTTGACCTAGATTCGTTTAAAGCCATTAATGATGAACATGGACATGAATCAGGTAATGAAGTACTAGTCGAATTATCTAGAAGGCTCGAAAGACTATTTGGGCATTATGGTATCATAGCTCGCTATGGTGGTGAGGAATTTACAGTTTTAATTAAAGGAATGCCTCATGATGATGTCGTTCAAATAGCAGAAGATATTAGGTACTCAATCGCAAATGAACCATTTATACTCTATAAAGCGATTGATGGTAATGTAGAGGTTAAGGAAATTAATGTTACAGCCAGTATTGGTGTTGCCACGTATCCAGAGCAATGTGAATCACCTCAAGAATTAATTAGGAATGCAGATCGCTCTATGTATGTAGGGGCAAAACGTAACGGTAAAAACAAAGTAGCTTCATTAAGTTTATAACGTAATAAGAGAATGGTTCCCGAATTTTGTGGGGACCTTTTTTTGAGAGTAAACAAGTTGAAATTATTTTAAAAGTCAACTTTTTTAACTTACCGTCTTATAATGTATACCGTATTGTCAAACCAACGTGCGCTTGGGTTATTCGTATAAATTTGTCGAAGTCGTTTGACAAGATTTGTCTTATTTTTTAAAACGTCTGTGGTATTCTCATATCAACAAGAAGTAAGGTGGTATGAGAATGGACGAGCATAAAAAAGTTAGAGTTACAGTGAATCAGGAAAATCAATCTAATAAAAAGCACGACTTAGAATATTACTTAACACCTAAGAATAAAAAATCTCAATCTTCTATTTTAGGGTTCCACAGTAGATCAAATTTGTCTAAAATGATGAAACCTGTTTTATTGGCTGTTTTATTAGGTGTCTTGTTTGGAGCAGGCCTAATTTATTACTTCTCAGATCTTACACCTGATGCTTTGCCAGCTACAACAACAGAAGTTGATGAAGAGGAAGAACCTAGTAGCGAACCTAATAATAACGAACAGCAAAGCGGAGAGACACTTTCTAAACCTGGTCAAGTCTATGAAGTTGTTCAGTTTGGATTGTTTTCTTCTAAAGAAAATGCTGATGAATTAATAAGTGATTCATTACAGCCAAATGCAGTCCCAGCTACAGTACAAGAACAGAATGGTCAATTTTATGTCATTAGTCATTTGATTTCATCAGAATCAGAAAAAGATGCAATAACTGATTGGCTAGAATCCAATGACCTTGTTTATATGGAAAATTTCTTCTATAAATCATGGAGCTTTGACGCGGTTAATGTTGATGTTAACGAAAGTAATTTAGAATGGTTAAATGAAGGTATAACGTTAATTGAGAAAGGTGAAAGTGGAGATCAAAACTGGGAATCTGATTTACAAACATGGTTTAGTCAACAACCTCCTGATTATGAACAGTCAGCTAAGTTACAGGAAATTAGTGAATTATTGACTAAACTTGGGGATAGCTCAGACTTAACACAACAATCCTTTATAAAAAATACAATTATATTAAATATGCATTTGTTTTATTCAAATTTAGCCTAAACTTATTTTCTGTCATAAAAATGCATTAATAAAACTAAAATTAATAAGAAAACGCGATTTTCCTATAAGAGAAAACGTGTTTTTCTATGCTTTGTGACAAACAATTTAAATGTTTATCATATTGGTATACTTGGAGAGGAGATTGAAGTATGCCAATTGATACCATATTTATTAAAGATGTGCCAAAAGATGACAGGCCGCGGGAACGACTCATTCAAGCTGGTCCTCATGCCCTATCTAATCAAGAGTTAATTGCTATATTAATTGGGAGTGGTACGAAAGGAACTTCAGCATTATCCTTAGCTACTAGGGTCCTTGTGCATTTTGAAGGTCTTTCTCTACTAAGAGATGCTTCAATTGCTGAATTCACTTCAATTAAGGGGATCGGTGAAGCGAAGGCCGTTCAATTGCTAGCAGCTATAGAGCTTGGAAGAAGGTTACACAGTTTCAAAGCCGGAGATCGATTTACGATTAGAAGCCCTGAAGATGGAGCTAATTTCTTAATGGAAGAAATGCGAAATCTTAAACAAGAGCATTTTGTAGCCCTGTATTTGGACACAAAAAATCAAGTTATTCATCGGCAAACAATTTTTATTGGTAGTTTAAATTCATCAATTGTTCATCCTAGAGAAGTGTTTAAAGAAGCGGTTAAAAGGTCTGCAGCCTCCATCATTTGTGCTCACAATCACCCCTCTGGTGACCCATCCCCATCTAATGAAGATATTCATGTGACTAAGCGATTGTTCGAATCTGGCAAAGTGCTTGGCATTGAACTGTTAGATCATCTCGTTATTGGTGATCAAAGGTTTATATCATTAAAAGAAAAAGGTTATTTATAGTACCACAAATTTAGTCATAATATCCCATATTTTTGCCTCCGATATCTCTATCTATTTTCTACTTTTTTTCGTATAATAAAATAGAGACTTTAAAAGTAGCGCCAATTTCATATTTTGGACAAATATGTTGGCGCTTATTCATGTTTTGAAAAGCCATTACATAATTTAAAGTAACAAATGAAGTCATCAGAGAGGAAGATTGTAATGGGCTCATCTTTGTTCAGCCGAGATTTTGGCATTGATTTAGGAACTGCAAATACGTTAGTATTTGTGAAAGGTAAAGGTATTGTGCTTAGGGAACCATCCGTAGTTGCAATCAATAATCATACGGGTGAAATTACAGCAGTGGGTAATGAAGCTAAAAGTATGATTGGAAAGACACCTGAATCATTGTCGATTATTAGGCCAATGCGAGATGGAGTAATTGCAGATTATGATACTACATCGTCCATGATGAATTATTATATTGGTAAGGTTAATCCAAAGTCTTGGCTAGGAAAACCTAATGTCATGGTTTGTGTACCATCAGGCATTACGATGGTAGAGGAGCGAGCAGTGATCGACGCCACGAAACAAGCAGGGGTTAAGCATGTTTATCTAATTTCTGAACCATTCGCTGCAGCAATTGGAGCTGATTTAAGTGTTTGGGATCCGACTGGAAATATGGTCGTGGATATAGGTGGAGGGACTACAGAAGTAGCCATTATATCACTCGGTGGAATCGTTACGAGTAAATCCATTCGGACTGCTGGAGATGAAATTGATGAACAAATTTTATATTACGTCAAGAAAGAAAAAGACTTAATTATAGGAGAATCAACAGCTGAGCAAATTAAAATGGAATTAGGATCAGCTAAGAAACCAGATACAGAAAGTAGTATGGAAATCAGAGGACGCGATGCTGTATTTGGTTTACCAAAGACTGATACAATTACTAGTTCTGAAGTAGTCGAAGCTATTTCTGATACAATAAATGATATAATCAATGCAGTGGTAGATACTTTAGAAAACGCACCACCTGAATTGTCCGCTGATATTATGGATCGCGGAATTGTTTTGACAGGTGGAGGTGCTATGTTACGACACCTTGATGAGGTAATTAAGGCTAAGACAAATATTCCGGTTTTTGTAGCAGACCATCCATTAGATTGTGTTGCTATTGGAACAGGGAAATCACTAGATTATATCGAACACTTTAAAAATTCTCCGACAATCGCAAGAAGAAACATACTTAACTAGGAGTAGGTGCTACACTATATGCCTTCATTTTTAAGGAAACGGAAATTAATTGTACTATTTACTACGATCATACTTATTGTAACGATGATTGGTTATTCTTTAAGAGCAGACGAACAATCCAATATTGGAGTTCAGTTTATATCCGATACCGTAGGATTTTTCCAAAACATTGTTTACCAACCAGTCAATTATGTAATAGGTTTTTTTGATAACGTAGATGAAATTAGAAATGTTTATAAACAAAACCAGGTTCTTAAAGAAGAACTTCAAGATTATAAGACGATGGCATTCAAGGTGAATGAGTTAGAAAAAGAAAATGAAGAATTACGGTCATTAATAGATATGGATGAAGCCATTAGTGATTATTCACCAATAAAAGCAACCGTTATTTCAAGGAGTCCTGAGCAATGGTTTAACCAAGTAAAAATCAATAAGGGACGAATGCATGGTGTTGAGCCTAACATGGCGATTTCAACAGCAAGTGGCATGGTTGGTAAAGTGATTGGTGCATCGCAAATGACTTCTACTGTACAACTATTATCTGGTTTTGATGAAGACAATCGTATATCCGCAGTTGTAGATGGGGATGAAGACATCTTTGGTCTTGTAGAAGGATATGATGAGGAGACTGATTCTCTAATATTTAGAGACATGACAGATAGTGGAAAGCTTGAAGTTGGACAAACAATTGTTAGTTCAGGTATGGGGGGAGTTTTCCCTAGAGGACTGTTAATAGGAGAAGTGTCATCAGTTGAGTTAGACCAATATGGACTAACGAAAATTGCTCATATAGAACCAGCTGCAGACTTAATTGATATTAATCACGTCATGGTGATTGACCGAGATATACACTCACCAATATTAGATGACGATGAAGAAGTAGAAGAGGAGGAATAATATGAGATTCCTCTATCTACCTTTAACTTTAATGGTTTTTTTAATATTAGAAAGTGTAGCTGTCCGCTTTATTCCAAAATCAATTATCATGTCCGATTTAATATATATTCCACATTGGATATTAGTATTCTCGTTACTTATTTTATTGTTTTATGACAAAGAACACACGTATCATGGAATTATTAACGGTGTAATATTTGGTGCATTATTTGAACTAGTATATACCGATTTAGTTGGGATATATGTTTTAGCTTATGGTATTGCTCTTTACTTAGTTCATTTATTAATAAAGGTTTTACAACAGAACTTTATTGTTAGTTTTCTGTTAGTATTTGTTAGTATTATTGTGGCTGAGTTTATTCTGTACTTTGTATATTCATTAGTTGGACAAGTTGATCTTGCAGTGCAACAGTTTATGCAGTTGAGATTAATCCCCACAACTTTAAGTAATCTATTATTCTTATTAATCATTTATCCATTTTTCGCAAAACGTTTGATGAAATGGCAGGAAGAAGACGAACAAATCAAGTAATTAATTATTGGTGGAACAAAATTGGGGTGTACCGTTTATGACAGAATGGAACCATTATGTAACGATGAAAGGAACCAATAATGGCATCGTTGTTTATTTAGATGACCAGTGCTCTTTTGATCATCTATTAAGTGAATTAGAAAATAAATTAAAAACGAATAAAGCTTCTGGAGCTACGGAAATCACTATACATAGTCAATATAGGTATTTAAGTGAAGATCAAAGACAAGTGTTGATACAGCTAATAGATGAACATAGCGATCTCACTGTGAAAAATATAGAGTCTTATGTCATAACTAGAGAGAAAGCATATGATCTTTACGAAAATACAACTGTTAAGACCGAAATGAAAACGATTAGGTCGGGACAAGTACATGAGGTGAAAGGTGATGCTCTAATCATTGGTGATATAAATCCAGGTGGGACTGTGATGGCAACAGGTAATATCTTTGTTCTTGGAAAGCTTAGAGGGATTGCACACGCTGGAGTTGACGGTGATGAGAATTGTGTTGTCGCAGCTTCCTATATGCACCCGAACCAAATTAGAATTGCATCAAAGATTAGCCGAGCACCAGATTATGATGTGGAAGGTTCTCCAAGAGAATTTGCATTTATTAATCCAGATTCAGAACAGATTGAATTAGAACAATTACAGCATATACAAAAATTACGTCCGAGATTATTGGATGTATTTGAAAGGGGATTGTAATATGGGTGAATCAATTGTAATCACATCTGGTAAAGGTGGAGTTGGAAAAACCACAACAACTGCTAATATCGGAACGGCATTAGCCTTAATGGGTCAAAAGGTTTGCCTAATTGATACAGACATCGGACTGAGAAATCTAGATGTAGTTTTAGGGTTGGAAAACCGTATTATTTTTAATTTAATTGATGTTATTGAAGGGCGTTGTAAATTACAATCTGCACTTGTTAAAGATAAACGATTCGAATGCCTACATATTTTACCGGCTGCACAGACTAGTGATAAAAATGAAGTTTCTCCTGAAGCAATCGCAGAATTAGTTGAAGAATTAAAACCTGACTATGATTATATTTTGATTGATTGCCCAGCTGGAATCGAACAGGGTTATAAAAATGCCGTTGCAGGGGCAGATAAGGCAATTGTTATATCAACTCCTGAAAAATCTAGTATACGTGATGCTGATCGAATCATCGGGTTACTAGAACAGGAAGAATTGCAAAACCCGCCTTACTTAATTATTAACCGTATTCGTAAACATATGGTTGATAGTGGGGATATGCTAAGTGTAGATGAAATTGTTTCAACATTATCAATAGAACTACTCGGAATCATTTTGGATGATGAAGACGTTATTCGTTCATCTCATCATGGTGTTCCTGTTGCATTTCAGCCAGATACTAAGGCTTCTATTAGTTACCGAAATATTGCAAGACGAATCTTGGGTGAATCAGTACCGCTAATGTCATTTGACGATGAAAAAGGTTTTATGACAAAAGTAAAAAAAATATTAGGCATGAAATAATCTATATGTTAGCTGTCCAATAACTTTTGGACAGCTTTTCTTATAGTTTTATTCTAAAATTAAACGACTCTATCATATCTCTCAGACTTCTTGAATAAGCTAGTACAAAATAGAAAGGGAATGGTGAGAAATGAGTCATAAACTTGATGAAATAAGAAGTAATATTGCTAAGAGAAAATCGCAAAGACCTAAACTGAATAAAAATACAACCTTTAATTATAATCCTTTATTGGAAGACGAAGAACGTCACGGTTTTACATCATACCCAAACGCAGATGGCTCGGGTTTTAATACCCCTAAGTCAACTAAAGTGCTATCGAAATTTTTAGGATCAGCAATTATTGTTTTTCTAACACTATTCATTTACCAAGCTCAATTTCCAGTTTTAAATCAACTAAAACCAGTTGTGCATGATGTATTAACAGAAGATTTGCCATTTGCAACTGTACAAGCCTGGTATGATGAACACTTTGCAACTCCTTTCTTATCATTTGGACGAGATGAGGAGCGAATGGTAAGTCAAGAGGCTCAATCAATTCCGGTATCAGGAGTACAAGTGGATCACGTTCGGGATTTTGAAAACGGCATATTTATAGAAGTAAATGAAGCCAAAAATGTTCACCCATTAGATCGAGGTACAGTATTATTTGCAGGTCAAAAACCTGACACAGGAAACACTGTTATTATTCAACACGAAGATGGACGTAAATCGGTTTATGGCAATTTAGATACCATTGATGTATTTCATTATCAATTTGTCTCTCCAGGTCAAACGATAGCAAAAATTGAACCAGATGAATTGGTGGGGTATACTAACATGTATTTTGCGGTACAAGAGGGTAGTCAGTTCGTGGATCCGACACAATTTATTTTAGGGGATATGGATGTTTCAGAATAAAGTTATACAAATACACCCCCTTCTTTTGCTATTATTAATTGCTAGTTACTTTTTAGGTTTATTTATTGAATTGATTGCCTTTTTTGTCATTATCATTATTCATGAGTTGGGACATTATTTCGCTGCAAAGTATTTTAGATGGAACATTACTAGGTTAATGATTTGGCCTTTTGGTGGTGTGATGGAGACGGAGGATTATTATAATCGTTCCAGCAAAGAAGAGTTTTGGGTTGTATTATCCGGGCCATTACAACACATCTGGATCTTTGCACTTCTATTAATTCTTGATTCGTTTAATGTTGAACACGTGATTTTAGATCAATTATGGATGATTAATTCTGTTATTTTACTATTTAATTTGATTCCGATTTTACCTTTAGATGGGGGAAGAATATTGTTTTTATTAATATGCAAATATATTCCGTTCCATCAAGCAATTATTTGGATGTCAATTGCATCAATGGTCATCATCGCTTCTGTTAATGTATTGTTGTACTTTTTTGTTTGGACAAGCATACATTTAACCTTTTTATCACTCTTCTTATTACTAGATAATTGGTTGCTCTTTAAAAATAAACATATATTGTTGCTGAAGCATTTATTAGGTAGATATTTTGCTATAGGTTCTGAACTTGCTGACATTGAATTATTAAAAGTGAGAAACGACACTCCAATTAGTGAAATTGTAAAGCACTTTAAAAGGGGTTGTTATCATTTTATATATGTGGGTCAAAATAACAAGCCAATCCCAGAGGAAGAATGTTTGCAATTACTTTTTACAAAGAATAAACCGAATTTAACCCTTCAACATACACATGCCAAAGAAGCCTGATAACTTAATTTTTTAGGTTGAATACGAACTGATTACTGAACTCAACGGAGTTAAGATTCAGTTCGTTATTTTTTTGTAATTGATGTAATTATATTAAATATTAAAATCACAAAAAATTCTTCTTTACAAGTGCGCTTATTTTTTTATAAAATGAAGGACGGTTGGCAGCAGAGACAATTGATTCAACTTGGTTTAAAGGTTGACAATCTTTTTCATAACGTGCTATTATTTATTTTGTTATGCATAAATGTAGCACCCGCTGCTACAACCGCTCAGAAGAGGTTTTTAAACTTACTAAAGTAAGTACCTCGATGGCGAGTCTTAGTCTATGAGGAGGTGCAGTAGAATGTACGCAATTATTGAAACTGGCGGTAAACAGATCAAAGTAGAAGAAGGTCAATCAGTATTCATTGAAAAGCTTGACGCTGAAGCAGGTGAAGAAGTAACGTTTGACAAAGTCCTTTTTGTTGGTGGCGACAATGTAAAAGTTGGATCTCCATTAGTTGATGGTGCAACAGTTACAGGTAAAGTCGACAAGCAAGGCAAAGGACGCAAGATTACAGTTTTCAAATACAAGCCAAAGAAGAACTACAAGCGTAAGCAAGGTCATCGTCAACCTTATACAAAAGTGACGATTGAAAAAATTAATGCGTAAGGACTAATTCCTCATGATTGAGTTGACTATATTTAAAGATACAAATGATACCATTCAAGGGTTTGAATTGAGCGGTCATGCTAATAGTGGGCCATATGGGCACGATTTAGTGTGCGCGGCGGTATCAGCTGTTTCTTTTGGTGCAGCAAATTCAATTATGGAAATTTGTCAGATTGAACCTGAGATTGAGCAGGGTTCTGAAGGTGGTTATCTGAAGCTGCTCTTACCTAAGAGGATGTCTGATGAACAATGGGAGAAAGCCCAAACGTTATTACAAGGAATGTATGTTACATTCCAAACGATTGAAAGAGATTATCACCAATATATATCCATCTCTGAAAAATAAGGAGGTGCATTTCGATGCTACGTCTAGATTTACAGTTTTTCGCACAGAAAAAAGGTCAAGGTAGTTCCAAAAACGGACGTGACTCAGAGTCTAAACGTCTTGGAGCTAAACGTGCTGATGGCCAAGTTGTAACTGGTGGTTCGATTCTATACCGTCAACGCGGTACTAAAATCTACCCAGGTGAAAACGTAGGCCGCGGTGGTGACGATACACTATTCGCAAAAGTAGACGGTGTTGTACGTTTTGAACGTTACGGTCGTGACCGTAAAAAAGTTAGCGTATACCCACAAGAAGCATAATGATGCTATATAAAAGCTGACTCATATTAAGGAGTCAGCTTTTATTCTTTTTAGAATACATATTCTTCTTACTCTATCTTCCGAATGAAATGGATTATGGTATGATAGTATCAAAAAGGATAGGGTGAGTGAGCATTGAAGGTTGAATTAAATGATGTTTTACACTTATTACGTTTATATCGTCATGATTTAATGAATCAACTCCAATTAGTTGATGGTTACGCGAGTATGAAACAGCACGACCTTTCTCAAGAGAAGCTTCATAATTTAATAAAGAGCTTACGAGATGAGCGATTACTTCAAACGTTAGATGCTCCACAGTATGTTTATTGGTTAATTCAACTCAAATTAAAAGAACGAGAAATGGAAATTGAATTTGACATAGAACATAATGAAGACTCATTATTAGAGTTTGATGACAGATTAGTCCATGATGGAAAAAGATTATTTGGGGAAATTAAAGATCATGTAGACGAATTTAGTCAGTTACATATTCTAATTCAAATAAAACATGAACATGATTGGTATATTAAGTATCAGGTTAAGGGTATTGATTTATCAGATGGAGATTTTCAAGCTGACTGGAAAGGTCGGTTAGAGAAAGTTAAAAAGGATAACACAACTTCATTTGTATTTACTTATAAGTAGGTGAGAGAATGTTTGTCGATCAGGTGCAAGTATTTATAAAAGCTGGTGATGGCGGAAATGGTTTAGTTGCGTTTCGTCGTGAAAAATATGAACCAATGGGAGGCCCTGCCGGTGGTGATGGTGGTAACGGTGGTGACGTGGTGTTTGAAGTAGATGAAGGATTAAACACCCTAATGGATTTCCGTTATCAAAAACACTTTAAAGCTACACGTGGAGAAAATGGTATGAGCAAAGGGATGCATGGTAAAAATTCAGAACCTTTAGTCGTACCTGTTCCCCCAGGCACTACTGTAAGAAACGCAGATACAGGAGACTTAATCGCTGACTTAACACAACATCAACAACGTGCAATAATAGCACAGGGTGGTCGTGGAGGCAGAGGAAACATTCGTTTCGCAAATGCTCGCAACAGAGCGCCAGAAATTGCGGAAAATGGTGAGCCAGGAGAAGAGCTTTATGTAACATTAGAATTAAAAGTTCTAGCGGATGTTGGTCTAGTCGGCTTTCCAAGTGTAGGAAAATCAACATTGTTATCTGTTGTTAGCGCAGCTAAACCCAAAATTGCTGATTATCATTTCACAACCCTGGCACCAAACCTTGGTATGGTTCGAACTGAAGATGATCGAAGTTTTGTTATGGCCGATTTACCAGGATTAATTGAAGGGGCACATTCAGGTGTAGGGT
Organism: Piscibacillus sp. B03; assembly: GCF_052246295.1. NCBI lineage: Bacteria > Bacillati > Bacillota > Bacilli > Caryophanales > Bacillaceae > Piscibacillus > Piscibacillus sp. B03. The sequence goes on from NZ_JBQQCO010000002.1 coordinate 158,855, forward strand.
TAGGACATCAGTTTCTAAGGCATATTGAACGAACACGTGTCATTGTACATGTGATCGATATGTCAGGGTTGGAAGGTCGCGATCCTTATGAAGATTTTAAGACCATTAACAATGAGTTAAAACAATATGATGAGCGTTTAATGGAACGCCCACAAATAATTGTGGCAAATAAAATGGACATGCCAGATTCTGAAGTGCATTTAGAAATGTTTAAAGAACAATTAGATGAAGATTATCCTATTCATCCAATTTCTGCAGTTACTAAAGAAGGTGTTCGAGATTTATTATTCGAGATTGCCGATACATTAGAAAAAATTCCTAAGAATCGTTTTGAAACATTGGATGAAGAAGAGCAGAAGGATGAACGTGTGGTTTATAAATATGAAAAAGATGATGACACTCTTCATATTACCAGAGATCCAGATGGAGCTTATGTAATTTCAGGTAAGACAATTGAACGAATCTTCAAGATGACGGACTTTAACCGTGATGAGTCAGTTAGGAGATTTGCGCGTCAAATGCGCCATCTAGGTGTTGACGAGGCATTGCGTAAGCGAGGAGCTAAAGATGGAGATACCATTCGCTTACTTGATTTTGAATTTGAATTTATAGAGTAGTAAGAGCCATAAGGAAGGCTTGAGTAGGTCATACTCAAGTCTTTCTTTATCTTTTATATATATTTTTACATCTTCTTATAATTTAACTTTTAGGCATATGACTCAACATTTTAAGCCTTTTGCATACTCTGTTATTGGGATAATAAACCGAAAGGAGTATGACCAATGAGAATTCATGTCGTGCAAAAAGGCGAAACGTTTAATTCAATTGCTCAAAAATATAATCTGTCAGTCGATGAGTTAGTAGGGATGAATAGACATCTAGACCACTCTAATGAATTAATGCCAAAGATGAAGGTTAAAGTACCAATGGAAACAAATGAGGTGGCTAATCCAATAAGTGAGAAGCTAGATGTGTCAAATAAGCGTATGGCTCTACCACATAACCCTAATCAACCTAAGATGTTACCAAGAGTAAAAGAGGATGAGTTTGTGATAAGTGATAAATTAATCACTTCTATAGAAGATGACCAAGATAATGAATTCATCCAACAATTTTTACCAGAAGGGTACACAGGATGGGTTACACCGGAACCTTCCCCAACCCAAATGTATGATTATCATTATCCAATGCAACCTGTAGTACCTTATCAATTTGAAGAACAACGTCAATACACCCCAAATTACTACGATCCTTATGGCTATACGAACGTCAACCCATATGGATATACTTATAATCAATATGACTATAGAGCTTATAATCCTTGTGGTTGTAACGGTTATTATTACTAATTCTTTGTACCAGTTAAAATAGTTGTGCTAAAATATATAACAGTAATTGTCGTAAACAAAGGGGATTAGAGAATGGAAAAGCATATCGAGCAGTTAGTTAAGTGGTTACAAATGAAAGTTGACGAAGCTAATGTAAATGGTTTAGTCGTAGGACTTAGTGGCGGGATCGATTCCACAGTCGTCGCTTATCTTATTAAGAAAGCATTCCCCAATCAATCGTTAGGGGTTATTATGCCTTGCAAAAGTGACGGAAAAGATGAATCAGATGCTCAATTAGTTGTCAAAGGCTCAGGCATCGAATCCTTAACGGTTGATTTATCAGATGAACATGAATTACTTTTTAAGAATATTAAAAAACAAATCCAATCTAAAGAAACCTGGGACAACGAACGAGAGAAATTAGCTGATGCTAATTTAAGAGCTCGATTAAGAATGAGCACACTCTATACGATAGCAACAAACTATAATTATTTAGTTGTAGGTACAGACAATGCTGCAGAATGGTATACAGGTTACTTCACAAAATATGGTGATGGAGGAGTCGATTTAGTCCCTCTTCTTCATTACACAAAGTCAGAAGTGCGCGAATTAGCTAAAGAACTTGGGGTTCCAGATGAAATTATTAACAAAGCTCCAAGTGCAGGACTTTGGGAAGGTCAAACGGATGAAGAAGAAATGGGGGTGTCATATGACACCATTGATGCTTTCTTACGCGGTGAGAAAATAAATGAGGCGGATGAAAACTTAATTATAAAAATGCACGAACGTACTGCTCACAAACGCACAATGCCACCTTCACCACCAGATTTCCATCATTTCACATTAGAATAAACGAATGAGAAACACCTCTTATTTCAAACTAAGGATACGGAGGTGTTTTCATTGTTTAAGAAATGGACTTTGCTAATGAGTTTGGTTTTGTTAGGTGCTTGTACATTTGTGAACCCTAATCAAGAGGAAAGTATATCAGACGGTGAAGAAACAACGGACATTCAGTTCGATCAACAACAGGAACCATCAACAGAAGAAAAAATTCGTTACAATATGTATCCGAACCCTTATGAGTATTATAAACAACGTGAAACTGAGGAGTCTTTAGGTAATACAGATAACAATGGACGTATTAGAGATGAAAAGTTTCGCGAGCGTAATGAACAAAACCGTCAGATTTACTATGAACTAAGGAACTTACGTGAGATTAGGGAAGCAGGTGTTGCGGTTACTGACGACCAAATTTACGTGGCCATTTATTTAGCCAGTCGAGTAGAAGAAGAAGAAGCTATTGAAAAAACAAAAGAAGTAGTAGAAAATATAACTGGTAGAACAGATATTTCTGTAAGTGTGGATGAGGAGTTCCACAATCGTATAGAAGACCGTAAGAAAGATTAACGAAAAGGGGTCACCCTCCTTTTCGTATACATAATGAATGGGGGACTTAATATGAAATTTGCAATTGTAACTGGTGCATCAAGAGGTTTAGGAGAAGAGGTAGCTAAAAATTTATTAGATAATGGCTATAATCTTTTTACGATTTCAAGAAAAAGAAAGACAAACGAATTAAAAAATTTAGCAAACGAGAACAGACAGTCTTATTACCATCATTCGTGTGACTTAAGTGATCTTGAAAAACTTAACGATGTGTTACATGAGATTGTAACGAAACTACATAAAGATTCTTTAGAAGAATTACTAATTGTTAATAACGCCGGAATGGTAAACCCAATAGGTCCAGTAGGGTCAATTGAGAATCACGATATTGTTAAACATGTTTCGGTTAATTTAACAGCATTAATGTTTATCGTTAATACTATGAAAAAACACATTAATACTGAGCGTTTATTTGTCGTTAATATTTCATCAGGTGCTGGTGAAAGACCGATGTATGGTTGGAATGCTTATTGTTCAACTAAATCAGCTGTTAACATGTTTACGCAAACAGCTGCATTAGAAGCGGATGAGCTTAATTCAAACGATCTACACATTGCATTTAGTCCTGGTATAATGGATACAGATATGCAAGAAGAAATTCGCAGTTCAGATCAAGAACAATTTAAATTGGTGGACAAATTTAAACAATACAAGGAAGAAGGGAAACTACGTAGTCCTAAAGAAGTGGCAGATATTCTTATGGAATTAATTAATAAACCTTCAGAAATTGAAAATGGTAAAGTTTATCGTGTTTATGATTTAATAAAGTAATGTTTTAAGGGGAGTGGGAAACCATGGCAGGTCATTCAAAATGGCATAATATTAAACATAAAAAGAATGCCAAGGATGCAAAACGCGGGAAAATCTTCATGAAACTAGCTAAAGAAATCTATGTTGCTGCTAAACAAGGCGGAAGTGATTTAGAGACGAACTCTGCACTACGACTAGCCGTTGATAAAGCAAAGGCAAATAATATGCCTAATGATAATATTGAACGTGCCATTAATAAAGCAACTGGCAACCTAGACGGAGAAAACTACGAAGAGATGGTGTATGAAGGTTATGGACCAGGTGGTGTTGCTGTTATGGTTGAAGCCTTAACCGACAATAAAAACAGAACAGCATCTGAAGTCAGGCACGCTTTTTCAAAGAATGATGGTAACTTAGGTGAAAACGGCTGTGTTTCATTTATGTTCCATCGAAAAGGGTATATTGTCATAAAACAGGAAAACGTAGAAAGTGATGAAGATACGTTTATGTTGGAGGCAATTGAAGCTGGGTGTGAAGAAATCGAACCACAAGATGAGGTTTATGAAATTTATACGACAGTTGAAGACTTTGAAGATGTAAAGAATGCTCTTGAGAGTTCTTATCCACTAGAAGTCGCTGAGTTATCAATGTTTCCAGACACTTATACGTCACTAGATGAGGATCAGCAGAATAAAATGGATAAAATGATTGATATGCTTGAAGATTTAGATGATGTACAAGAAGTTCATCATAATATGGAGTAATCAGTATAAAACCTCTCCTTTTGGGGAGGTTTTCACATTTTATTTCGCTATGTATTATAAACTCATGTTAAACTAATAAGTAGAACGTTTGTTCATAGGAGGAACTCATGTACGCATATATAAAAGGGGAACTTGTAGAGTTAACTGATGAGTATCTAGTAGTAGATGTGATGGGGATTGGATATGAGTTATTGAATGCTAACCCATATCTATTTCAATCATACTTAAATCAAACTGTTAAGGTATATACATATTTGCATGTACGAGAAGATGCTCAGCTTTTATATGGATTTAAAAAAGAAGAAGAAAAAGAATTGTTTAAGAAGTTATTAAATGTTTCTGGTATTGGACCTAAACATGCTATGAATATTGTTGGACAAACAACGGTAAATGATTTTGCGCTAGCAGTTGAACGTGAAGATGAGAAGTTCATTACCCAATACCCCGGTGTTGGTAAGAAGACTGCTCGTCAGATCATTCTCGATTTAAAAGGTAAAGTGACCGAGTGGATGACGGCAACCGAAAGTCAACAGGTCGATGTGCAAATTTATCACCAAAGTGTCTCTGTTTACTATGAGGAAGCTGTAGAAGCATTAAAGGCATTAGGTTATTCCACTAAAGAAATTAATCAGGTTTCTGGAAAGTTAAAAACTTTGGAAGCATCATCAACTGATGATGTAGTGAAAAAAGGTTTACAGCTATTAATGCGTTAAAGTAGGTGAATAAAATGGATGATCGCATGGTGTCAGGAGAAGTTCAACAGCATGATGAAGAGGTTGAGCAAAGCTTACGCCCAACTATGCTGAGTCAATATATTGGACAGTCTAAGACTAAACAAAATTTAAGTATCTTTATAGAAGCAGCAAAAATGCGTGAGGAACCTTTAGATCATGTGTTATTATATGGACCGCCGGGGTTAGGTAAGACAACAATGGCATCAATTATCTCGAATGAAATGGGTGTCCAATTTAGAACAACATCTGGACCCGCAATTGAAAGAGCTGGAGATTTAGCAGCAATTTTATCTTCTTTAGAAGCGGGTGATGTATTATTTATTGATGAAATTCATCGCCTACCTCGCTCAGTAGAGGAGATTCTTTATCCAGCGATGGAGGACTATGTATTAGACATTGTAATTGGTCAAGGGTCTGAAGCAAGATCTGTAAGATTAGAACTACCACCTTTTACATTAGTCGGTGCAACGACACGTGCTGGTCTTTTATCTGCTCCATTACGTGATCGTTTTGGAGTATTAAGCCGATTAGAGTTTTATAATATAGAAGAATTGAGCATGATTATAAAGAGAACATCAGAAATTTTTGAAATAGGTATTGATGAAGAAGCAGCAGGAGAGATTGCTTCACGATCTCGTGGAACACCTCGAATTGCTAACCGTTTATTAAAACGTGTACGTGATATTGCACAAGTAAGGCAGGAGAAAACGATATCCCTTGAAACGACACAGGAAGCTTTATCCATGTTACAAGTGGATGTTGCTGGCTTAGATCATATTGATCATAAATATTTATTAGGCATTATTGATAAATTCCAAGGTGGACCAGTTGGATTAGATACCATTTCTGCAACAATTGGTGAAGAGTCACAAACCATTGAAGATGTTTATGAACCGTTCTTGCTTCAGCAAGGCTTTATTCAACGTACGCCAAGAGGTCGTGTTGCCACCATTAAAGCTTATGAGCATTTTGATAGGGAGGTCCAACCATAAATGGATTTTGGAAAAATACTAGTCGTTATTGGCATTGTCTTAATAATCGTTGGATTATCTTGGAGTTTTATTGGAAAATTACCTGGAGATATTACATTTAAAAAAGGCAATACGACTGTTTATTTTCCAATAGTAACATCGATCGTAATCAGTATTATTTTAAGTTTGATTTTCTTTGTAATTGGTAGGTTTAGATAAGGGAAGTGAGTTCAACATGAATATAGAAGATTTTAATTTTGAATTACCAGAAGAGCTAATCGCTCAAACACCATTAGAGAACCGATCAAGTTCAAGATTAATGGTCTTAAATCGAGAAGAAGAGTCAATTAATCATCGGCACTTTTATAATATAGTTGATTATTTTGAACCTGGAGATTGCCTAGTACTAAATAACACCAAAGTCATGCCTGCACGATTATTTGGTGAAAAAGAAGACACAGGTGGTAAAGTAGAATTATTACTCTTAACTCAATTAAAAGGTGATGAATGGGAAGTTCTTGTAAAACCTGCTAAGAAAGTTAAAGTAGGAACAAGACTGACTTTTGGCAATGGTTTGTTAAAAGCAGAATGTACTGGATTGAAAGAACACGGTGGTCGTACGGTTCGATTTGAATATAGCGGGATTTTCTTAGAAGTTCTGGATCAATTAGGCGAAATGCCATTACCACCTTATATAAAAGAACAATTAGACGATCGTGACCGTTACCAAACTGTCTATGCAGAAGAAGTGGGGTCGGCCGCTGCACCTACAGCAGGCTTGCATTTTACTGAAGATTTATTAGATAAGATTAAAGCTAAAGGTGTTCATATAGCTTATATTACATTGCATGTAGGGTTAGGAACATTTAGACCCGTTCAAGTTGATAACATTGAAGAACATGATATGCATGCGGAGTTTTATCAAATGACTCAAGATACGGCAAACTTATTAAATGAGGTTAAACAAAGCAATAATAAAATTGTAGCGGTTGGTACTACATCTGTTAGAACCTTAGAGACCATTGCAAGAGATGAAAATGGAACGTTTAAAGAAACAAGTGGTTGGACGGATATTTTTATCTATCCACCTTATCAATTTAAAGCGATTGATGCTATGATCACGAATTTCCATTTACCAAAATCAACGTTGATTATGTTGGTCAGTGCTTTTGCGAATCAAGACTATATTTTAAAGGCATACAATGAAGCTGTGGATGAACGTTATCGCTTTTTCAGCTTTGGCGATGCCATGTTAATCCTATAATGAAGGTGACGTAAACGTTATGACAGCTATTAAGTATGAATTGATTAAAACATGTAAACAAACAGGTGCGCGTCTTGGGCGTGTGACAACCCCACACGGTTCTTTTGAAACTCCAGTATTTATGCCTGTGGGCACATTGGCAACAGTAAAAACAATGGCTCCGGAGGAATTGAAGGACATAGGGGCGAATATAATATTATCGAACACTTATCATTTATGGCTACGGCCTGGTGAAGATATTGTGGAAGAAGCGGGTGGACTGCATAAATTCATGAACTGGGATGGATCCATTTTAACTGATTCTGGTGGCTTTCAGGTATTTAGCTTAAGCGATATGAGAAAGATTGAAGAAGAAGGTGTTCACTTTAGGAATCATTTAAGTGGCGAGAAGCTATTTCTATCGCCAGAAGGTGCTATGAAGATTCAGAATTCATTAGGTTCTGATATCATGATGGCCTTTGATGAATGTCCACCGTATCCAGCGACTCGCGATTATATGAAGTCATCAGTTGAGAGGACAAGCCGTTGGGCAGAACGTTGCCTAGAAGCTCATCAGAAGCCGGGTCAACAAGGGTTGTTTGGTATAGTACAGGGTGGCGAGTATGAAGATTTAAGAAAACAAAGTGCCCAGGATTTATTGTCACTTGATTTTCCGGGTTATGCCATTGGTGGGTTATCAGTTGGTGAGCCAAAAGATGTGATGAACCGAGTGTTGGAGTTTACGACACCACTACTTCCAAACGAGAAACCTCGTTATCTAATGGGAGTTGGGTCACCAGACTCATTAGTTGATGGTGCAATCCGCGGGGTGGACATGTTTGATTGTGTTCTTCCAACACGTATTGCCAGAAATGGAACTTGTATGACGTCAACTGGTCGTCTAGTTGTTAGAAATGCTAAATATGCGAGAGATTTCACGCCATTAGATGAAAATTGTGACTGCTATACGTGTCGAAATTACTCAAAAGCATACATCCGTCATTTAATTAAAACAAATGAAACGCTAGGATTAAGGCTTACGACTTATCATAACCTGTACTTTTTGGTAAAATTAATGAGTGATGTGAGGGAAGCCATAAGAGAGGATCGTTTAGGCGATTTTCGCGATCAATTTTTTGATCAATATGGTTTTAATAAACCTAATGCAAAGAATTTCTAGAAAGGAGGGACATCAATGGAGATTTTAGGAAGTCTATTACCCATAATTCTATTTATCTTATTGTTTTGGTTAATTTTAATTCGTCCGCAACAAAAGCGTCAAAAGCAAGTTAGAGAGATGCAAACGAACTTACAAAAGGGAGATCGTATCATAACGATTGGTGGTCTTCATGGTACTGTACATGCTTTAGATGAAGGTACACTTGTATTAGAAGTACATGATGGAACGAAACTTACATACGATCGTTCAGCTGTGCGTGAAGTCGTTCAGTCAAGCTAATAAATAGGCGATGTTAAAGAAAGATTTAACTGTGCCAAGAATAAAGAGCCGACTCTATTAAGAGCGGCTCTATTTTTATAAGGTAAGAAAGCATCAATTTTTAACTTAGCTCTTCGCCGAGTAATCGTAAGCGCATGACGCGCCCGTAATTAGTCGGGCGCTTGAGCTTTTCTTATATCAACTCTTTTTAATATTAACCCCGAACATTCCTCCAACAACTGCAGCTAGTACAAAAATCAAGAAGTATAATGTCTGGTTAGAGTACATCCAAGCATCTTGCGCCAGAAATTGATATAAAATAATACCTATTACATAAATAACCCCAATGATGGATCCTGTTAACCAACCCTTTTCTTCTGTCCTACGCCCGCCTATAAAACCACCAACCATTAAAATGAGAACACTAATGATGAAACTTAACCATTGAAAACCAGAACTTGAAAAGTCCATAAAATTAACTAGTAGAGCAATGATTAGACTACCTAATAACATTAATCCGATGACAGTGACAACACCAATAAAACTCGCTTTCATTCGTTCTCCCATAGCGATACCTCCTTAAATTTATACGCCCATTTGGCAACTTGTCTAATATAAAATATGCATGTTTGACCAAGAAAAGACGTATTTATTTGTAAGGGAGAAACCGTAAAGGGGATATTGTTTATGGAAGCGATGATTGTTGTAACAATTTTTGTGATTAGTTATGTTTTTTTATTGTTGGACAAGATTAATCGCGCTTTAATTGCAGCTACTGGCGCGGCACTAATGGTCTTATTTGGTGTTTTTTCTTGGGATGAAGCTCTGTCTTCTTATGTGGATTGGAGTACTATAGCATTACTATTTTCAATGATGGTAATGATATCTATTACTCAAAGAACAGGTATATTTGAATTTATTGCATTATGGATGATTAAAAAGGTAAGTGGAAAGCCAGTTGCATTATTCTTTTGGATTGGAGTCTTAACAGCAGTCGGTTCTGCTTTATTAGATAATGTAACGACTGTTTTATTGCTTGTGCCTGTCCTTTTGCATATGATTCGTCAACTCAATCTGCGTGCCTTTCCTTATTTAGTTAATGTCATTATTAGTTCTAATGTTGGTGGAACAGCAACGATGATTGGAGATCCTCCAAATATTATGATTGGTCAAGCAGTTCCATACTTTGATTTTCTAGATTTTCTAATTCATTTAGGTCCAGTTGTTATTGTTATTCACTCAATTACAATGTTTTTACTTTATTTAATGTTTAAAAACTCATTAACTAAAGGTAATGGAATTGATTTAGAGTTTGTTAAACAGTTAAATCCTAAAGAATCGTTAAAAAGGACGCCCTTGTTATATCAGTCTATTACGATATTACTTTTAACGATGTTTGCTTTTACCCTACATGGGTTTCTACATATCGAACTAACCACGATTGCCATAATGTCCGCGCTACTCATGCTATTAATTTCTGAGAATGACGAATCGAGTGAAGTTGTGTTTCAAAAAGTGGAGTGGACGACCTTATTTTTCTTTGTTGGTTTATTCGTGCTTGTCGGTGGTTTAGAAAAAGCAGGTATAATCGACCAGATTGCTTATACTTTTATCGATTGGACAGAGGGCGACGCGTTCACTTCGTCATTAGTGATTTTGTGGTCTGCAGGATTGTTATCAGGTTTTGTAGACAACATTCCGTATGTAGCATCAATGATTCCTGTTATTGAAGAATTTGAATCTTTTGGTGTACAACCGATTGATCCGTTATGGTGGGCACTTGCTTTAGGTGCTTGTCTTGGTGGAAATGGTTCATTATTAGGTGCTTCAGCTAACGTTGTTGTTGCAGGGATTGCTAGTACTCAAGGAGAGAAAATTCATTTTATTAAATTTATGTTCTATGGACTAATTATTGTGTTATTATCATTAGTTATTTCAACCGTTTATATCATGATTCGTTATTTCTTATAAAGTATACTCTTTGCCTTCCAGGTTAAACTAAACCGTAACATAAATAAAGGATGGCAAACATAATGGAAGAGATCTGGTCACTTGCATTAAGGACTCTAGGTATTTACATTGCAATTTTTATAGTGTTTCGTCTAATGGGTAAGAGAGAAATTGGTGAGCTAAGTGTAATGGATTTGGTGGTATTCATTCTTTTAGCAGAAATTGCAATCTTTGCTGTAGAAAATACAGACCAACCATTTCTGTTACAACTAACACCAATGGCAGTCTTACTAATTGCACAACTAATTAGTGCCTATGTGTCGTTAAAAAGCCCGAAAGTTAGAGAATTCTTAGATGGTCGTCCATCGATTATCGTTAAAAATGGGAATATAGATGAACGTGAGATGAAAAAGCAACGATACAACATGGATGATTTATTAGTTCAATTAAGGGAAAATGGAATTATTGATATAGAGAAAGTGGAGCTTGCCATTCTTGAGACGAGTGGCAAGCTTTCTGTGTTTGAAAAAAAAGACAACCCACCGTCAGCTATTGAGCCAATTATCATTGACGGTGAGTTGCAAGATATTGCATTAGAGGAATTCAATCTAACAGAAGAACAATTCTTTCAAATGTTAAAAGAAAAAGGAATACATGATATTAAACATATTTCATTAGCCCAAATAGGACCTAAGGATAAACTATTTCTTGATTTTAAAGATTAGCGTTTACTACGCTTTTTTAGTTGATCCCATTCTTCTTTGGAAACGATTTGTAAGACAATTAATCCAATGAAGTAAACGATAAATAATATTGCAATTGCTGCAATTAATGGAATGACGTTTGTTTCAGTTGTCCATAGGTCTTGAAGTTTTTCACCTATGATGTAAATAATTATTAATAACCCAACCATTCTTACAATTAAGGTGAAAGGCATCTTGAAATATATGGTCTTATACAAAGTGATGAAATGTAATAAAGTGACAACCAGGATGCCAACAATTATTGAAATGACAACCCCTTCAATACCAAATGAAGGTTTTGTTGCGAGCAACCATAAAGTGGAAAGCTTAACAATCGAACCAATAAGACTATTGATCATGGCTTGCTTTGCATAATTTAAAGCTTGTAAAGCAGCTTGAAGTGGCGCTTGAAAATATAACAGTAAGAAAAAAGGTGCCATGAACGTGAGAAACTGTGTGCCTTTAACGTTATCATAGAGTAAGTCTAGTATTGGATAAGCGAATAACATAAACACAATTGTTACCACACCGCCTGAGGCGTAAGATAGTCTGAGTGCTTGTCTGATTCGATAATGTACTGAATTCTGGTGATTAAGCGCGTTGAACTCACTGACAGATGGGATGAGTGCAACCGATAAAGAATGTGTTATAAATGTTGGTAATAATAATAGGGGTAACACATAACCCGTTAACTGGCCATATGCGGCTGTACTTTGTGCAACAGTGTAACCAGCAATCACTAAGCTTTGTGAGACAAAAATCGGTTCCAAGAAATAAGTGACGGAACCAATTAATCGAGTACCAGCTGTTGGTAGTGCAATCGTCATAATTTCATTAAATGTGTGTCTTAATCGGTCTAGATGTTTTTTGACAAATATGGAGACAGGTCTCTGCTTATCTGTTTTGAAGCAGTAATACATGAATCCTAATGAAGCAAGTTCACCTAAGACAACTGCGAACATGGCACCACCTGCTGCATAGCTAACCCCGTATGGCAACATGATTTGAATAAACAAGAAGACTAGTCCAATTCTAATGACTTGTTCTATGACTTGAGCCATTGCTTGTGGTTTCATGTTTTGCATACCTTGGAAATAACCTCTTAACACAGAAGAAACTGCTATAATTGGAATAATTGGGCTAATCATTATCATTGGAATATAAGTTCGTTCATCCAGTAATAAATGTTTTGATACAATTGGTGCAGCTAGAATAAATAGGATTGTCAGAATAACACTAAGACTAATTGTGATTGAGAATGATAAGAACAGAATACGTCTTACTCTGTTTTGGTCATTATGAATCGTTGCTTCTGCAACTAATTTAGAAACAGCAACTGGTATTCCAATTTGTGACAATGTGATCATTAAAAATAGGGCTGGAAGTGCAAGCATGTACACCCCAACACCTTCATCACCTAATAATCTGGCGAGCACAATACGGTTTATGAAGCCTAATAAACGGCTAATCATACCAGCAACAATTAATATTAGAGCACCTTTAATAAATGTTTGTTTTGACATTTTAAATGCCTACCTTCTCAAAAAGATGAAAATTCGGTACAATAATGTATATGCTGAAAGATGTACAAGTCATGACACTGACTTTCAGTTTGTGAAGGGGGATTTTCACTTGGAACCAATGGTGCAGCATGTAGACGTATGGAAACCATACATAAGCGAAGTGTTAGAAAGTAAAGTAAGTGAACTAGAATTATTAGGTTATAACGGAGTTAATAAGTACGAAGTATGGGAATGTTTAAAGAAGAAAGTATGGAAAAAGGAACGTGAATTACCATTGTTCCAGGTAGTACAAGATATATTACATTTGAACGGTAGTGTCTATATGAGTTATTTAACGGTTGAAAGTCAACAAGCTAGTGATTTAATGGCACAAATTGAAGCATTAAATAAAGCAGATAAATAAAATTATTGACCAGGAAGGTTAGGGGGACATACGTATGGGTAGAAAGGGCAGAATAACAGCCTTTTTTCTAATTGTCATCATACTAGGTGGCATTATTGGTTCTACAACCAATACAATCGCTAAAGATATACCACTAGGTTTAGATCTTCAGGGTGGTTTTGAACTGTTATATGAAGTGGAGCCACAACAAGAGGGACAAGAAGTTACTGACCGAATGCTTGATGCGGTTGTGCAATCCCTTTATCAACGTGTTGATATCCTAGGGGTAAATGAGCCAAGAATTAATATTGAAGGGAATGACCGGATAAGGGTCCAGCTTGCGGGTGTTGATAACCCAGACCAGGCAAGGGAAATACTTGCGACAACGGCGAAACTTTCCTTTAGAGATGTTAACAATGAATTATACTTTGATGGTTCACAAATTGTACCAGGTAGTGCACAACAGGATTTTCATCCGGATACGAATATGCCTGTTGTTACGTTTCAATTGAACAGTACGTTTGAAAACAATGAATATGAGAATTTGTACGATGCTTCTTCTAGTATTCTTGAAAAATATGGACCTGATGGCCGGATGGTTGTGTGGATGGACTACGAAGAAGGCGATACATTTGACGAAGAAATCAATAAATCTGATCAAGGAAAAATATTAACTGCTCCAGGATTTAAAGATGGTAAACCTATAGCAGGATCAGACATTATGATTGATGGAATGGAATCCATTGAGGAAGCCAAACAATTAGCAGACCTATTAAATGCAGGTTCACTACCAGCTGATTTAAATGAAATTTATTCAGTTTCAGTTGGGGCTCAGTTTGGTGAGCAAGCTTTAAATAAAACAGTTTTTGCTAGTATTATAGGTGTTTTACTCATTTTCCTATATATGATTGCGTATTATCGATTCCCAGGAGTAATTGCATCTATTACGTTAACAGTATATATCTTCTTAATTTTATTAGTCTTTAACATGATTAATGGTGTCCTAACTTTACCGGGTATTGCAGCACTCGTACTAGGTGTTGGTATGGCGGTCGATGCGAACATTATTACTTATGAACGGCTAAAAGAGGAACTAAAAGCTGGTAAATCAACACTTGCGGCTTTTAATGCAGGTAATAAACGCTCATTAGCTACTATTTTGGATGCGAACGTAACAACATTATTGGCTGCCATTGTCTTGTTTATCTTTGGTACTAGTTCAGTTAAAGGGTTCGCAACAATGTTAATCATAAGTATCATATTAAGCTTTATTACAGCTGTATTCTTAACTCGTCTTCTACTAGGTCTATGGGTTAAGAGTAAATTCTTAAATAAACGTCCAAAGTGGTTTGGTGTTAAACCGAACGAAATTCTTGATATTTCCAAAGGTGAAGAGGTTAAATCACATTTATTTGGAAAGTCGTTTGATTTTGTGCAACATCGTAAGAAGTTCTTTATCATTTCAATTACATTGGTCGTAATTGGTGCAGGCTTCTTACTATTTAGAGGATTAAACTTAGGTGTTGACTTTGTTAGTGGTTCACGTGTAGAAGTATTAGCTGATCAACCGCTAACGACAGAACAAATAGAAGAGCAGTTCAATGATTTAGGTTTTGAACCAAAACAGGTCGTTCTAGCTGGTGATAATCAAGAAATTGGAACTGTAAGGTTAGATGTTTTAGAAAAAGAAGAAATTGCAGAAATCAATTCTCATTTTGTAGAGTTATATGGTAATGAACCTAATATAAGTACCGTTACACCTAAAGTAGGTAAAGAGTTAGCAATGAACGCTGTTAAAGCAGTATTATACGCTTCAATTGGAATTATTATTTATGTGGCGTTTAGATTTGAAATGTTCTTTGCCGTGACGGCCATCATAGCATTGCTTCATGATGCGTTCTTCATCTTAGCGTTATTTAGTATTTTCCAATTCGAATTTAGTGTCGTGATCATTGCTGCTATACTCACCATAGTGGGTTATTCGATTAACGATACAATTGTTACATTTGATCGGATTAGGGAGAACCTACGCTTAGAGAAACGAGTTAAAACGTTTAAACAATTAGCTAGCGTCGTCAATAAGAGTTTAATGCAGACATTAGCTAGAAGCTTTAACACAGTTATTACGGTTGTGTTTGCTGCATTAATGTTATTTATATTTGGCGCACAAGCCATTACGTACTTCTCGTTCGCATTAATTGTTGGGTTAATTGCTGGTACTTACTCTTCATTATTCCTAGCTGCACAGTTATGGTTAGTATGGAGAGGTAAGAATATTGAAGATAAACCTGTTGATTATAGGAAGAAGAAAAAGCCAGAAGGACCACAAGTCTAAACACTAATGAGAAACTGCTTCTATAGTTGTTGATAACTAGAAGCAGTTTTTTGTTTATCTGTATAAATATTTAATAAAATACAGTTGTTATATTCGTAATACTCATATTTAGTCGATATAATAACTATACAAGTTTTATAAAGGAGATGATGATTCATGAAACAACAATCATGGATTGTAATGTCATTAGTTTTCGCTCTTATTATTGCTGTTTTTGCTATTATAAACGTTGAAACAGTAGAAGTAGACTTTTTATTTATGACAACCAATGCTCCACTAATTTTAGTTATATTATTATCTGTATTAATGGGAGCACTTCTAATTGTTGGATTTAGTTTCTCAAAAATTTATCAGTTACAACGTGAAGTGAAAGCGTTGAAAAATGAAAAGAGTGAGTATGAACAAGCTAGTCTAACTAAAGAAGAAGCGGTACAAAATAAAACTGAAGTAAACAAGGAGAAGTTTGAGGTAGATGAACAAGAAAAAAATGAATAAATAATAAACGTCATTGATACCCCTGATGAGCTCTAGTATAATGAATCTCGTTAGGGGTGTACTTATGCTAGAGAGTAAAATGAAATGGGTATTACATAAGGTTGAGAATATACCAGAGATAGAATTACCATTTTCGAATGTAATCAAGCGAATGCTTGTTAAAAGAGGTATTAATACAACAGAAAAAGCAAATCAGTTTTTGCATGCGAGTCTTGATGATTTGCATGATCCTTTTTTGTTTACAGATATGGAAATAGCTGTTCAGAGAATTAGAAAAGCTATTGAACATAATGAAGATATATTAATATTTGGAGATTATGATGCCGATGGAGTAACGTCAACGACGGTTTTAGTCAAGACCTTACGACAATTAGGTGCAAACGTTCATTACTATATTCCAAATCGATTCACTGAAGGTTATGGGCCGAATGAAGATGCATTCATGGAAGCCCATAAAGCAGGAATTGACTTAATTATAACAGTTGATACCGGAATTGCTGCTCCAAATGAAGCAAGACTAGCAAAGCAGCTAGGTGTCGATTTAATCATAACTGATCACCACGAAGAACAAGACGAAATTCCTGAAGCACTTGCGATTATTCATCCGCGTTTGTCAGAGTCATATCCATTTGATTATTTAGCAGGTGTTGGTGTGGCATTCAAATTAGCACATGCGTTATTAGGTGAATTACCTGAAGAATTACTAGCATTAGCTGCTATTGGAACTGTTGCGGATCTTGTACCACTTAAGGATGAGAATAGAATCATCGTACGCAAAGGGCTTGAAGTACTTAAAAATACCAATGACGCAGGGCTAAAAGCATTGAAGACTATTGGTAAAATAGATGATCAAGTAACTGAAGAATCAATTGGTTTTATTATTGGCCCGCGTTTAAACGCAGTTGGAAGATTACAAGATGCCACATTAGCTGTTGATTTATTGCTTGAAGATGATGATTTCATTGCGGCAGATATGGCTCAAGAAATTGATGAACTGAATAAAAAACGTCAAAAGATTGTCTCGAATTTAGTTGAGGAAGCTGTTGATGAGATTGAGAGCAAATTTGCGAACGATAAAGTCATATTAATTGCAAGAGAAGGTTGGAATCCTGGAGTATTAGGAATTGTCGCATCGAGAATTGTAAATCAATACCATCGTCCAACTATTGTACTTGGAATTGATCCAGAAAAAGGTGAAGCAAAAGGTAGTGCGAGAAGTATACCTGCTTATGATATATTTAATAATGGTATGAAACTTCGCCATTTGTTTTTACAATTTGGAGGACATGCACAAGCGGCAGGAATGACCGTTGCAGTCGATCAAATTGATGAATTGAGGCAAGCTCTAAATGAACAAGCTAAAGAACTTTTAACTGAAGAGGATTTTCAACCCGTTTTAGAGGTTGAAGATGAAATCTCTTGGGACGAAATTGACTTTAATTTCCCTAGACAGTTGACTCATTTAGCCCCTTACGGAATGGGAAATGAAAAGCCATATTTTCAGTTAAATGGGTTAACATTAATTGAAGCTAGAAAGATAGGGGCTAAAAAGAACCATGTTAAAATAAGTGCTTTAAATGGGGCAGAGAAAATTGATATGGTAGGGTTCCAAATTGGTGATGTAGCAGATTATCTATCACCAGGGAGTTTAATCGATGTTGTGGGTGAAATCGAAATTAATGAATGGAATGGGCAGCAAAAGCTACAATTGAAACTAAAAGATATTCGATGTCTTGAAACACAAGTTTTCGATTATAGAGGTAAGAAACTAGAATATTTAAATCTTCCAAAAGACGCAATTGCGATTAGCTTCAAAGGGGATATAAGTCATATCGATTTGAAGGTGTTGGATTATACTAAAGTTAAAAATAATCTTTCAGAATACATTCAAGACTATTCAAAAATCGTATTTGTTGATCTACCTAACACACTTGAAGACCTTGAGGAAATACTGAAGATAAAGTTATTCAAAAATGTTTATGCGTGTTTTCAGAACGAAGACGATCAATTTTTTACATCAAGACCAAGTAGGGAGCATTTTAAGTCATTATATAAAACCCTTACCCAACACAAAATAATAAGTGAACGTCAAAAGTCACAATTAGCTCAAGCTAAAGGTTGGCATATAAAACAATTAGAATTCATGCTTCAAGTGTTTTTTGAATTAAATTTTGTTACAATGAAGAATGGTGATATTCAATTAAATTCAAATGTTGAACAACAACCGTTAACAAATTCAAAAACTTATAATGAACAGTTGCAGAAGATTGAGGTTGAAAAAACGTTATTTTATTCTACATACGATGAGCTTAAACGTTGGTTTATGGAGAATATGCAGCCTCAGTCGAAGGAAGGAGAAGTTGTACATGGATTATAAAGAGTACATTACAATTGTAGAGGATTGGCCAAAAGAAGGAATTAAATTTAAAGATATAACAACTTTGATGGATAACGGAAAAGCTTTTAAATCAGCAGTAGACGAAATCGTCGAGTATGCCCGAAATCGTGACGTTGATATCGTTGTAGGTCCTGAGGCTCGTGGTTTTATTGTAGGGTGCCCAGTATCATATGCTTTAGAAATTGGGTTTGCTCCAGTGCGTAAAGAAGGTAAATTGCCACGCGAGGTTATAAAAGTAGATTATGGTTTAGAATATGGTGAGAATGTCTTAACAATCCATAAAGACGCGATTAAACCTGGACAAAGAGTTCTAATTGTTGATGATTTATTAGCTACAGGTGGAACGGTAGAAGCATCCATTGATTTAGTTGAACAATTAGGTGGAGAGGTTGCAGGTTGTGCTTTCTTGATTGAGCTAACTTATCTAAATGGCAGAGATAAACTTAAAGATTACGATCTTCTAACGTTAATGCAGTACTAATGCATATACCGGCTGGTCTCATCAATAGAGCCAGCCGGTATTATATACTTTATCTGTTTTTTGACTTTACAATTTTCGATAAATTATTAATAATAAAACAAAACCTTTATATTTCTGGACGAGAATTTTAGGGGCGACTAGGTGATTGTATGGCAAAACATCCAACTAAAACAATTGAAGAAGTACTACAAGATGCAAGCCGCTATTTAAATGAAGAACATACGGCTATGCTTCGTCGTGCATATCAATATGCTGATGAAGCTCATAAGGGACAAGTACGTAAATCTGGTGAAGCTTATATTATTCACCCAATACAAGTTGCTAGTATTTTAATAGAGCTTGAAATGGATCCTGCTACGATTGCAAGTGGCTTTTTACATGATGTGCTTGAAGATACAGACGTAACTTTTGAAAATCTAAAAGATGAGTTTAGTGAAGAGGTTGCTCTTTTAGTAGATGGCGTAACCAAATTGGGAAAAATTAAATACAAATCTAAACAAGCGCAACAAGCTGAAAATCATCGAAAAATGTTTGTGGCGATGGCCAAGGACATTCGTGTCATTTTAATTAAATTAGCAGACCGTTTACATAACATGCGCACTTTATCTCATTTACCTGAAGAAAAGCAAAGACGTATTGCCAATGAGACATTAGAAATTTTTGCACCCTTAGCTCATCGCTTAGGTATTTCAACAATCAAATGGGAATTAGAAGATACTTCTTTACGTTATTTAAACCCTCAGCAATATTATCGTATCGTTCATTTAATGCGACAGAAGAGAGAAGAGCGTGAACAATACATTGAACAAGTAATAGATGAGATTAACTCACAACTTGGTGATGTTAATATTACAGCTGAAATCTCTGGTCGCCCGAAGCATATATACAGTATTTACAAGAAGATGGTACACCAAAAGAAAAACTTTAATGAGATTTACGATTTATTAGCTGTTCGAGTGATTGTAAAAAGTATTAAGGATTGTTATGCCGTATTAGGAATCATTCATACATGCTGGAAGCCTATGCCAGGTCGCTTTAAAGATTATATTGCGATGCCGAAGCCAAACTTATATCAATCACTGCATACTACCGTGATTGGGCCAAAGGGTGAGCCACTAGAAGTTCAAATTAGAACGCATGATATGCATGAAATCGCTGAATACGGGATTGCTGCTCATTGGGCTTATAAAGAAGGTAGTACAAGTGCAGACAAGCAAGAAGATATGTCACGTCAACTTGCTTGGTTTAGAGAAATTCTAGAATGGCAAAATGAAACAAATGATGCAGAAGAATTTATGGAATCATTAAAGGTAGATTTCCTATCTGATATGGTCTATGTTTTCACTCCAAACGGTGATGTTATTGAGTTGCCAAGAGGTTCGGTTCCGTTAGATTTTGCTTATCGAATTCATACTGAAGTTGGCAATAAAACCATTGGTGCAAAAGTTAACGGCAAGATGGAACCACTTGATTATAAACTTAAGACGGGTGACATTATAGAAATGTTAACGTCTAAGCATTCATATGGCCCGTCAGAAGATTGGTTAAAGGTAACACAAACATCACAAGCTAAAAATAAAATAAAACAATTTTTCAAAAAGCAACGACGAGAAGAAAATGTTCAAAAGGGTAAAGAAGCTGTTGAAACTGAAATTCGTAATTTAGGCTTCCAACCAAAAGAAGTGCTAATTGAAGAAAATATTCAATTAGCCTTAGACCGATTTAACTTTAATAATGAAGAAGATTTATATGCGGCGGTTGGGTATCAAGGTGTAACAGCACAACAAGTGGCAAACCGAATTACAGAAAAACTTCGTAAACAAGAAAAAGCAACAGACCTTGAAAATACAATTAAAGAAGTTCAGCAAGAGGTTGAAAACAGACGTAGACGCTCTTCTGGTTCTGGTGTTTTTGTTAAAGGTATCGATAATTTACTTATTAGATTATCAAGATGTTGTAACCCTGTTCCGGGTGACCAGATTGTGGGTTTTATTACTAGAGGGCGAGGCGTTTCAGTTCACCGTGCAGATTGCCCGAATATTGTAAATGAAGATGAATCAAGATTTATTGAAGTAGAATGGGATCAGCATAATAATCAAAAAAGTTATAGTGTTGACTTGGAAATTTCAGGTTTTGACAGAAGTGGTTTATTAAATGAAATTTTACAAGCAGTAAATGAAACCAACACAAGTATTACGGCTGTGAATGGCAAATCAGATCGAAATAAGATGGCAACCATTCACCTAACCATATTAATTCATAATGTAGAACATCTTAAGAAAATTGTTGAACGAATTAAACAAATCAAAGATGTATTTACCGTACAAAGACAGATACATTAAGGGGTCAGATAACAATGAGAGCCGTTATTCAACGTGTAACTGAAGGTTCAGTTACGGTAAATGGAACAACAACTGGACAAATCGATAATGGATTAGTGGTTCTTTTGGGCGTCACGCATGAAGATACAGAGAAAGATTTAAAGTTTATGGCTGATAAAGTATCTAATTTAAGAATATTTGAAGACGAACAAGGCAAAATGAACTTATCTGTAAAAGATATTGGAGGAAAAGTTTTATCCGTTTCACAGTTTACCTTATACGGAGATTGCCGTAAGGGACGACGCCCTAACTTCATGCAAGCTGCTAAACCTGATTTCGCAAGTGATATGTATGTGCAATTTAACGAACTTATTCGTGAACAGGGATTAGAGGTTGAAACGGGTGTGTTCCAGGAATACATGCAAGTTTCAATAATGAATGATGGTCCTGTTACATTAATTTTGGATTCAAAGGAATAAATATCTTGACAGAATGATAAATGCGTCTTATGATAAGTAAAACATTTAAATAGTGAAAGCCAATGAAGGAAAAAGTAGTAAAGGCTAAACTTTACAGAGAGGGTTTATCAATAGGCTGAGAATAAACCTATTCGTTAACTTTACGAAAGACATTCCGGAGGTGCCGCATCGAACCGATTGTAGTAGGTGATGGCCGCTAAAAAGCGTTACATAATGAAGTGAGAATGGTTGAACAAAACCATTCTAATCAGGGTGGCAACACGGGTAAACTCGTCCCTATCAAAGAATCAGGAAAATTCTTTGATAGGGGCTTTTTTAATTATAAAATGATTTTGAATTTTAAGGAGGAGCTTTATGAATATTCATGTACCAAGGGGAACAGAAGATTTATTACCAGAAGCAACTAAAAAGTGGCAAGTCATTGAAGAGAAATTGAATCATTTAGCTCAAATTTATAACTATAAAGAAATTAGAACACCTATTTTTGAACGAACTGAATTGTTTCAAAGAGGTGTTGGTGATACGACTGACATTGTGCAAAAGGAAATGTATACATTTGAAGATCGTGGAGGGCGCAGTTTAACGTTAAGACCAGAAGGAACGGCTTCTGTAGCACGTGCATATGTACAACATAAAATTCACGGCTCTCCTGAACAGCCAACTAAACTGTACTATATTGGTCCTATGTTTCGTTATGAGCGACCACAACAAGGTCGTACAAGACAGTTTACACAGTTTGGTATAGAAGCAATTGGTAGTGCTAAACCGGCTATTGATGCAGAAGTTATGGCGTTTGCAATGGATTGTTATCAAGCATTAGGTCTTAAATCATTAAAGCTTGTTATCAATAGTCTAGGTGATAAGGATAGTCGCGAAGCTCATCGTAATGCATTAATTGAGCATTTTAAACCAGTAAAAGATGACTTATGCCAAGATTGTCAAAGTCGTCTAGAGAAAAATCCATTGAGACTATTAGACTGTAAAGTAGACCGTGATCACGAAGCGATGAAGACAGCCCCATCTATTTTAGATTATTTAAATGAAGAATCTTCAACTTATTTTGAACAAGTAAAAAAGCACTTAGATGCAATGGGAATTGCTTATGTAGTTGATGAGACATTAGTGAGAGGGTTGGATTACTATACTCACACTGCATTTGAAATTATGAGTGAAGCAGAAGGATTTGGGGCAATTACTACTCTTTCTGGTGGTGGCCGATACAGTGGTTTAATTGAAGAAATTGGCGGGCCAGATATATCAGGTATTGGTTTTGCCCTAAGTATTGAACGTCTATTAATGGCACTTGATGCTGAAGGTGTTCAATTAGATCAAGATGAAAGTATTGATTGTTATGTCATCGCTATTGGTGATGAAGCTAAATATACATCTTCCAATATAGTGAACCAACTAAGAAAAGAAGGTGTCAAAGCTGATCAAGACTATCTTG
The DNA here is from genome assembly GCF_052246295.1 of Piscibacillus sp. B03. Taxonomy (NCBI): domain Bacteria; kingdom Bacillati; phylum Bacillota; class Bacilli; order Caryophanales; family Bacillaceae; genus Piscibacillus; species Piscibacillus sp. B03. Next base: position 182,086 of record NZ_JBQQCO010000002.1, read on the forward strand.
ATAAAAAAGTTAAAGGTCAATTCAAAGCAGCTGATCGCTTAGGAGCGACTTATGCCGTTATCATTGGTGAAGAAGAAATTGCAAACGGCGTGGCTAATGTTAAGAACTTAAAGACAGGTGACCAAAAGACCGTTGAAATTAAACATATCCCTAAAGAAATAAAAACTGGATTTTAAGGAGGCATCAAGATGCAAAGTCGTACACATTGTGGAACTATTACAACAAAACACGTAGATGAGAATGTTTTATTAAAAGGTTGGGTGCAAAAGCGCCGTGACTTAGGCGGTTTAATCTTTGTTGATTTAAGAGATCGTTCTGGCATTGTTCAAGTCGTTTTTAACCCGGATGTTAATCAAAAAGCATTAGAAGTGGCAGAGTCATTAAGAAGTGAATTTGTTATTGAGGTTAAAGGTGTTGTTAAGAAGCGTGAAGAGTCAACCATTAACCCGAAAATGCAAACAGGTGAGATTGAAGTTTTAGCAGATGAAGTTAACATTTTAAATAAATCTAAAGCACTTCCAATTAAGATTGAAAACAATACAGATGCAACAGAAGAAATTCGCTTAAAATACCGCTATTTAGATTTGCGTCGTGGAGAGATGCAAGAAACAATGAAGTTACGTCACCATACATCTCAAGCTTTACGTCGTTACTTAGATCAGGAAGGTTTTTTTGAAATGGAAACACCAATGCTGACGAAAAGTACACCTGAAGGAGCTCGTGATTACTTAGTACCTAGCCGAGTGCACCCAGGCGAATTCTATGCATTACCACAGTCACCGCAACTATTTAAACAGTTATTAATGGTTTCAGGTTATGAACGTTATTTCCAAATCACAAGATGTTTCCGTGATGAAGACTTGCGTGCAGACAGACAGCCAGAATTTACGCAGTTAGATATTGAAACATCTTTTATGGATCAAGAAGAAATTATGGCCATGACTGAAGATATGCTTACATCTGTTGTAAAAGAAGTTAAAGGCATTGACGTTCCTAAACCATTCCCGCGTATGACTTACGATGAAGCGATGGAACGTTATGGTTCAGATAAGCCAGATACGCGTTTTGGATTAGAGCTAGTTAACGTTAGTGATGTTGTTTCAGATAGTGGGTTTAAAGTATTTAAAGGCGCTGTTGAATCTGGTGGCAAAGTTAGTGCTATTAATGTAAAAGGTGCAGCTGGGCAATTCTCTCGTAAAGATATCGATAAATTAACTGAGCATGTAGCAGTATATGGAGCAAAAGGCTTAGCTTGGATGAAAGTTGATGGAGATAGTTTTACCGGGCCAATTGCTAAGTTTTTTGATGAAAATGAAGTTACACAATTAACTGAAAAACTAAATGCTGAAGACCAAGATTTATTATTATTTGTTGCTGACCAAACCAATGTTGTAGCTGACAGCCTTGGTGCTTTAAGACTTAAATTAGGTAAAGAATTAGGCCTAATTGATGAGTCACAATTTAACTTCTTATGGGTTACAGATTGGCCATTATTTGAGTATGATGAAGATGAAGGTAGATACCATGCGGCTCACCATCCATTTACGATGCCACAAGTTCAAGATGTTGAAAAATTAGAACAAGACCCAGCAAATGTCAAAGCTCAAGCATATGACGTTGTGTTAAATGGATTTGAATTAGGTGGGGGCTCATTACGTATTTACGAAAAAGAACTTCAAGAAATAATGTTAAAAACACTTGGATTTAGTGAAGAAGAAGCACAAGAACAATTTGGTTTCTTACTAGAGGCATTAGAATTCGGCGCTCCACCACATGGTGGTATTGCTTTAGGACTAGACCGTTTTGTTATGATTTTAGCTGGCAAAACCAACTTAAGAGATACAATCTTATTCCCAAAAACAGCTTCAGCATCAGACCCATTAACTGATGCACCATCAGCTGTAAGCCATTCTCAGCTCGATGAATTGCACTTAAAGTTAATTGGAAAGGCCAGCGAATAAAGGAAAAAAATACATCGATTTTACTACTTGTCCGAGCTTGAATCAGTTTAGCTAATATGCTATTATTTAATTACACAAACAAATGAACACAAATGAACACAAACAATCCTAATGTGTACGTTGATCTTCACATGTTTTGACCGAACACTTATAGAAAAGGGAGCCTGGTGTTTTCGCGCAGCGTAAATGCCTCAGCGAGGACTTACAAAACGCGAAACAGGGCACCCACCTGCGTAGAGCGGGTTCAAAACTATAATCAGATTGACGGCACAATTGGGATTGTTGTACATATTGTACGTCAAACGCCATTCGTAATGAGTGGCGTTTTTTAGTGGTATAACAGAGCTAGCGCTTTTCTGGTTCTATACTAAATGTGGTGGTGTCCATTGTCACAACAATTATGTTGAGAGATTGATGATTGAACCGTTGGTTTGTGACTCGCTATCGGCGGACGCTTGCCGTGGGCACGGCTTCAGCTAACTGGGGAAAGAAATACGCTTTCCCCAGTGGATCTTCAGCTCGTGCTGTTCCCACTGGCGTCGCCGCCTATCGCTCGTCACATTCTCATCTGTATAAAAAGATGAGGTTGAACATCACATTCAAAACAAAAAAATACACTCATTCGCCATCTCTTGTTATCTTAAAGTCGACGAAAACACTAGAAAAAAAGAGAGGCGATATGATTGATATGGTATAAAATCATTTGAAAGGTTGCGTCGAAGGTTTTATGGCACCAATTGATGCTACAATCATTCAATAAAGCATCTATAACAGAATAAAGAGCATAAAACCACTTTTGTGTTAGGTGAGCCGCACTAAGCGGAATCAAAATGCGTAGACTCCTGCGGTAACAGCACAAGTCTCGAGACCCCACAGGCCCCGCTCTTTGGGCCGAGGAGGCTCGAGCCGTGCCCGCGGAAAGCGAAGCATTTTGATGGAGCGATGTTAAATATAATCATTAAAATGATAAAAAGTGGATGGTGTAAATTTTACACCACCATATTTGAAATGGAGCCTTTTCTTAGTACACTTTTTATGAGGAAGAATTCTCATATATAAGGAAAAATTTAAATTTATGAGGAATTTTTTAATTTTACAAGGAAAAATCAGATTTTATGAGGAAAAATTCTAAATATATAAGGAAATTCTTAATAAAATAAAAACTGCCCTTTGAATAGGACAGTTTAAAAGATCGCGAAGTGAAGTTTCATTAATTTACTTCGCGATTTGTTGCAAATTTCCGTTTTTCTCCATTTTGAACGTCGGGGACGACAAAGACGAATCATCGTCTAGCACGACCATTTTTCTTGCACGCTCCATAATCGAGATAAAGGTTTGATAATCCTCTTGTAAGGATTGATATTCATTATGCATTTTCTCAAGCTCGCGTTCTAAGGTGTCTTTTTCACCTTTTAATCGTTCATTTTCTTCTTTTAATTTTTCAACTTCTTGAGTGCTCATTCTTATGTCATTAGACTTAAGCTTTTGTAATTGAGCAATGATCGAATCTATCGATGGGTGCTCTTGAGTTGAAGTGTAAGTAGGTTTGCGTTGAACAGTTTTTAAGTTTGAAGTCTCTTTAAGTTTATGTTTTTCAGCTTGCTTACGTTGTTTTCGTTGTCTTTTGGCTAAATCTATTGCTTTTTCATAGTTTTGTCGAACTTCCGCATTCCAACGAAAACCGCATGCTGCAGCTGTACGATTTAATTGATCTCCAACTTCCTCAAAAGCGTTTAACTGCGTGCTACCTTCACGAATGTGGCGTAGCACAGTTTCAGCTAGTAATAGATCGTCTTCATGAGACCATGCATCCTGTCGTACTTTTACCACGATTTTCATCTCCTTTTATATTTGATAGTTTTCTATTTCTATCATGTGCAAATTAAAAACAATATATACATATAAAAAATTATAGTTATTAATTTTGCGAGATTTTATAATTTAGAGTCGTGTTTACAGTTCGCAAACTTCCTCTTAAATATAGTAAAATAGGAAACTATAGGAGTTTTGTCTAACTAAAAGGAGAAGGTTTATGCTATATCAAGAGCCGTTAGCTTATCGTATGAGGCCTGAGAAAATAGAAGAAGTAGTGGGGCAAGATGAAATTGTAGGTCCTGACACACCATTATATAAAATGATTCAAAAAGGATATGTTCCTTCTATGTTATTATATGGTGAACCTGGAACAGGTAAAACATCTTTAGCATTCGCTATTTCAGGTTCTACTAATAAAGAATTTTATGCTATAAATGCCACAACTGCAGGTAAAAAAGATGTTGAACGCATTATTAGTGAAGCGAAAATGACAAACGATGCGATTTTGTTTATAGATGAGATCCATCGATTTAATAAGAGTCAACAAGATTCATTGCTTAAAGCATTAGAAGAAGGCGTCATCACACTAATTGGGGCAACGACAGAAAACCCATTTCATAGTGTTAACCACGCAATCAGATCAAGGTGTGGTCAAATAAAACAGTTAAAGCCTTTAGACCGAAAAGCCATTATTCAATTATTAAAACGTGCTTTAACGGATGAAGAGAAGGGTTTAGGCGAAATGAATGTCAAAATGGATGATAGCCTATTAACCTCAATAGCTGAAACAACTGGTGATGGGCGTACTGCTTTATCATTGTTAGAAGATATTGTGTATGCGTCAGATGAGACAGATCAAGGTATAGTCGTCACAAAAGAAACAGTTGAATATTGTATAAAGAATAAAGGTTTTTCTCATGACAACAAAGGAGATATTTATTACAATTTATTATCTAGCTTTCAAAAAAGTATTCGAGGTAGTGATGCGGATGCAGCTTTATATTACCTCGCAAGATTATTAGAAGGTGGGGACTTAGAAGCCATTTCGCGTCGGTTGTTAGTCATCGCATATGAAGATATAGGTTTGGCTAACCCACAATTATGTGCACGCGTACTTCCTGCGATTCAATCAGTTGAACGTTTAGGTTTACCTGAAGCTAGAATTCCACTATCTGTTGTAACCGTTGAATTGTGTTTATCACCTAAGTCAAACACCGCCTATAAAGCGTTGGATAAAGCTATTAAACATGTTCAAAAAGTGGCGACCGAAGATGTTCCTGACCACTTAAAAGATACGCATTACCAGGGGGCTAAAGACTTAGGACATGGTGAAGAATATAAATACCCTCACAATTACCCAAACAGTTGGGTTTATCAAGAATATTTACCTGATTCCATTCGTCATATGTCATATTATCAACCTAATGACTTAGGTGAGGAAAAGAGATATAAAAATGTGCATGAGAAATTAAACCAATTAAAACAACAAGAACGAAAGAAGAAGTCCTAAACATTTAGAATGCACACAAAGCGTCTTCATGCTATAATGACAGGTGGTTTTGTGTAGTTTATTATAGAAGTTTCATTTACTAGTTAAACTATAGATTAGAACAAGTTAAGGGAGGCCCATCCATTGAAGATTTCAACTAAAGGGCGCTATGGTCTTACGATTATGATTGCGCTAGCTAAAAATTACGGGGACCAGCCTTTACCCCTTAAAGCGATTGCCAATGAATACGAGTTATCTGAGCATTATTTAGAACAACTAATTGCACCATTAAGAAATTCAGGTTTAGTCAAAAGTGTTCGGGGTGCAAAAGGTGGTTACCTATTAACTAGAGAACCGAAGTTAATCACTGCTGCTGATATCATTCGTACGTTAGAAGGTCCTATACGTCCAGTTGAGGAAATGGATGATGATGAGCCTTCAAAGCGAGAATTATGGAAACGAATTAGAGATGCTGTTAGAGATGTTTTAGAACAAACAACTCTACAGGATTTAATAGAATACAATGATACGAATTATCAAGAAGAAAATATGTTTTATATTTAGAAGGTGATGTTTTTGAACAGAATTTATTTAGATCATGCAGCTACAACACCTATTCATCCATCGGTAAAAGAAAAGATGCGCGAAGTAATGGAAGAAAGCTTTGGAAACCCATCTAGTATTCATCACTTTGGACGTGAAAGTCGTAAGCGATTAGATGAAGCAAGAATGACAATGGCGAATAGTATTAATGCTAATTATGAATCGATGATCTTTACAAGTGGTGGAACTGAGGCGAATAATTTAGCTATTTTTGGTTTAGCTTATGCTAATCGTAAAAAAGGTAATCATATTATTACAACTCAGATTGAACATCATGCAGTACTGCATCCTTGTGAACAGTTAGAAAGAGAAGGGTTTGACGTAACTTATTTACCAGTTGATGAAAACGGCATGGTTGATATTATGGATGTTAAAAAGGCGCTTCGAAAAGATACCATCTTTGCTACGATTATGTTTGTAAACAATGAAACAGGTATGAAGCAGCCCATTCATATGATTGGTAACTTACTTAGAAGTAAAGGAATCCCTTTTCATACAGATGCGGTCCAAGCTTATGGTGTTGAAGAAATCGATGTTGAAGAACTGAAAATCGATTTACTTACAGCGTCCTCTCATAAAATTTATGGACCTAAGGGTGTAGGTTTTTTATATAAACGTGACGGTATTAATATTGCACAACGTTTATTTGGTGGTGAACAAGAACGCACGTGGCGTTCAGGAACAGAAAACACTTTAGCGATTGAGGGGTTTAAAAAGGCTGTCGAAGTACTAAATGACGAACGCCAACAAAGAGTAGATCATTATGAAAAGTTATCACATCAATTGATTCATTCATTAAATGAAAAAGGTGTACAGTATGAAGTCAACGGTAAATTAGATTCAGAGCATAAAGTGCCAAACATCTTAAACTTAAGTTTCCCTGGTATGGATGTTGAGATCTTCTTAACTAATTTAGATTTATCTGGCGTTGCAGTATCATCAGGATCGGCTTGCACGGCTGGTTCCATTGATCCTTCACACGTATTAAAGGCGATGTATGGTGAAGACAGTCCAAAATTAAGAAACTCGATACGTTTTAGTTTTGGGATGGATAATTCAGTTGAAGAAATGGAACAGGTCGCTGATCGAATAGAAATGATTGTAAATCGTTTATCTTCAAATGTATAAGGTGGTGAAACCATGAATGAAAATGCAAATACAAGAGTAGTTGTCGGAATGTCTGGAGGGGTAGATTCTTCAGTTACAGCATTGCTTTTAAAACAACAAGGTTATGATGTTGTTGGGATCTTCATGAAAAACTGGGATGATACAGATGAATTTGGAGTCTGTACGGCAACAAAAGACTATGAAGACGTTGTAAGAGTTTGTAACCAATTAGATATCCCATACTATGCAGTGAATTTTGAAAAACAATACTGGGATAAAGTATTTACGTATTTCCTTGATGAGTATAAAGCAGGACGTACTCCTAATCCAGATGTTATGTGTAATAAAGAAATAAAGTTTAAAGCTTTTTTAGACCATGCCATGTCTCTAGGTGCAGATTATTTAGCAACTGGACACTATGCCCAAGTACGTGAACGAAACGGTCAATATGAAATGGTCAAAGGCATTGATGATAATAAAGACCAAACGTACTTCTTAAATCAAATTCCTAAAGAAATTTTGCCCAAAATAATGTTTCCATTAGGTGGTATGGAGAAAAAAGAAGTACGTGAAATCGCTAAAAAACATGATTTGGCTACTGCAACCAAGAAAGACAGCACAGGAATTTGTTTTATTGGTGAAAGAAACTTTAAAGAATTTCTAAGTGAATTCTTACCTGCACAGCCGGGCGAGATGCAAACGCTAGATGGTGAAGTGAAAGGGCAACATGATGGATTAATGTATTATACAATTGGTCAACGGCAAGGCCTAGGCATTGGCGGGTCAGGTGAACCTTGGTTCGCCATTGGTAAAAACTTAGAGGAAAATGTGTTGTATGTTGGACAAGGCTATAATCAGGATGCCCTTTATGCAGATGGGCTTGAAGCGGTTGACATTAATTGGTTAATTGATGGTGACTTCACTAAACCGTTTAGATGTAAAGCGAAATTCCGTTATCGTCAAGAAGAGTGTCCAGTTACAATTGACCCTCAGTCAGATGGTTCACTAATGGTGCAATTTGACGAGCAACAGCGTGCAATCACTCCGGGGCAAGCAGTTGTATTTTATGACGAAGATGTTTGCATAGGTGGGGGAACCATTGAACGCGTATATAAAAACGAAGAGCAAGTTAAACACTTAGCATAAGGCTTTTTACCATCATATATATGAAAAAGTCAGCACATTTTGATGTGGTGACTTTTTCTAATTCATTTAGAGAGGAGTCTTACATTGGATTATATTCAACAAGGTTTACAGTATATGAAAGACCAGAAAATTGAAGAAGCTGCACAACAATTTAATCAACATATTGAGGAGAACCCTGTAGATCCAATAGGCTATGTTAATTTCGGTAATTTATTAGTTCATATTAGAGAATACGACCGTGCAAAGCGCTTTTTCAATAAAGCATTAGAGCTGGAAGAAGAGCTTCCGACGGCTCATTATGGATTGGGAAATGTTTATTTTGAAGAAGAAAATTACTCCGAAGCAACTCAGCAATATCAAAATGCTATTAAACAAGGGTTGAATGAAGCTGATGTATATTTAATGCTCGGAATGTCATTAATGAATCAAGAGCAGCCTAAGTTAGCATTACCATATCTTCAACGAGCAAGTGAACTTGAAAAAGAAGACGTTGATATTCAATTTCAGTATGGATTATCACTCGCGTATGCGAATTTAATCGAAGAAGCTTTTAATCAATTTAAGCATGTACTAAAATTAGATGAGAACCATAGTGATGCTCATTATAATTTGGGTGTAGCTTATTTATATAAAGAATTGCCTAATGAAGCTTTAGAACACTTCAATCAGGCTTTAGAACTTCAGCCAGACCACGTATTAGCAGGGCATGGAAAGAAGCAAGTAGAAGAGATGATAAATAAACATTAATTTTAAGGAGGCCGAAAGCCAATGTCAGAGAAAGGCTTTGTCAAAGCGAAATTAAACCATATGATTTTCCACAAAGCAGAGGAACAATTCTCGATTGCTTCGGTCTCTGTTATTGAAACTAATGAAGAGGTGGATGAAGATGAGCTTGTAGTAAAAGGCCATTTTCCCCCATTAACTTATGGTAATGAATATATTTTCTACGGCTCCATGAAAAATCACCCTAAATTTGGTGAACAGTATCAAGTTTTTACATATGAAAAGGAAATGCCCAAAACAGAAGACAGCCTAGTTAAATATTTCTCAAGCGATTTATTTTATGGAATTGGTGAAAAGACAGCAAAAAGAATTGTCAATTCACTTGGACTGAACGCTGTTGATCAAATTCTTCGTGATGAAACAGCATTAGATCAAGTACCAGGCATTAAGGAAGAAACAAAAAAGCAATTAATCGCAGATTTACGAGTTAATCAAGGGTTTGAACAAGTCGCTATAGAATTAGCGAAATATGGAATAGGGTTACAGTTAGCACAAAAGATTTATCAAGAGTATGAAGAAAATACGTTGCAACAATTAAAGGAAAACCCTTATGCTTTCGTATTTGGTATTGAAGGGTTTGGCTTCCAAAGAGCAGATGAAATGGCTAAAGAGTTAGGAATTGGTGAGGACCATCCAACTCGAGTTGAAGCTGGTATTCTTCATATTTTAGAGCAAGAATCGATGAACGGACATGTATATATGGATCAAGATTCGTTAATTAGAAAGACGAACAGATTATTGTATCAAAGACAGCACTTACTTACTGAAGAAGATTTTGAAGAACGAGCGAAACATTTAGAAGAAGAAAGTCTTATTGTAGTTGAAAACCAACGAATATATTTACCACATTTATATTTTTCAGAAGAAGGGATTGCTTCACAGCTTAAGCGGATCATGGACATTAATGATGAAGATTCTTTTGATGAAAGTGAATTATTAAAAATTATTGGTGAACTTGAAGAAACAGAAGGATTCGCTTATGGTGAAGAGCAGTATGAAGCGATTAAAAAAGCTATGAGTGAAAAAGTCATGCTGTTAACAGGTGGTCCAGGAACTGGTAAAACCACCGTCGTAAAAGGGATTATTTCTTGTTTTGAAGAGCTTTATCAACCACAGAAAAAAGTTAGCCAAGAGCGCCGTTTTATATTAACAGCGCCAACCGGTCGAGCAGCAAAAAGATTATCAGAGGCCACTGGTTTAAAAGCGAAAACCATTCATAGCTTACTTGGTTGGTCTGGTGATGATTCATTTGAATATCATCAAGGAAACCAATTAGAAGGCGAAGTAATCATTGTAGACGAATTCTCAATGGTGGATGTTTGGCTAGCGAATTCTTTATTTAAAGCCATTCCGTCAGATATGAAAGTCATACTCGTTGGAGATGAGGATCAATTACCTTCTGTAGGGCCTGGCCAAGTTTTGTCCGATTTATTAATGGCTAATGCCATTCCGGTCAGCCATTTATCAGAAATATATCGCCAAAAAGAGAACTCATACATTATTCAATTAGCCCACCATATTAAAAATGATAACGTTGAAAATATGGAGTTGAATCGTTCGGGCGATTTTAACTTCATTCCGAGCCATGAGGAGCATACATTGAACGTAATTGAACAAATTGTTCAAAGAGCATTGAATAAAGGTTATACTATGAAGGATATTCAAGTTCTTGCACCAATGTATAAAACAGATGTAGGGATTAACCAGTTAAATAAAAGCCTTCAAACGATTTTTAACCCAAAAGATGATCAAAAAAGAGAAATGCAACACTTTGATACGATTTTTAGAACGGGTGATAAGGTAATACAACTTGTAAATCAGCCTGAGAAAAAAGTGTTTAATGGGGATATTGGTGAAATTATTGCAATTAAGAAACCGAGTGAGTCTGAAAACAAAAAAGATGAATTGATTATCAATTTTGAAGGCCTTCAAGTTTCTTATACAAAGCAAGATTTTAATCAAATCATGTTGGCTTATGCGATCTCAATACACAAATCACAGGGAAGTGAATTTCCAATCGTAGTGTTACCCGTTGTGAAAGCTTTTAAACGAATGTTAGTAAAAAAGTTACTTTATACAGCTATTACACGTAGTAAAACGTCATTAATCATATGTGGTGATTATAACGCATTTATAGATGGCTTAAAGAGAAACTTTGCGTATGAAAGAAACACGACACTTGTTCAAAGAATTCAAGCTATCTTCTCTCAAGAATTTGAAGTAACTGCTAATTTAAATGAAAATGAAGCTTCTGAAGAGGAAGAAATTACGCCTTATGATTTTATGTAATGAAGGTAAACTATAACTATCTTATACGGGTGTATAGGATAAAAATGATTTGGATAAGCTGAGGACAAAGCAACACATTTTGTTGTTTTTAGACTTCAACAGATCAAACACAAAGGAGTTCGTCCGATGAAGTGTCCAAATTGTCAGTCTTCTGATATTGGAAGAATAGGTGAACAACAATATTATTGTTGGAATTGTTTTATTGAAATGGCTTTTGTCGACGGAGCCATGCATGTTCGCGAAATAGAAGAAGATGGTTCTCTGTCTTCTTTAGATGATCTGTTTTTAGATGAAAACGGATAATAAGGTTGGTGATTGGCGTTGAACCGAATAGTTTCGAACAGCGCTAAAGTTGGTATGGGTGCAGCCATGGGATGGATGATTCGCAATAACGATAAAATGATCAAAAAGAATCGCTATATGAAGCGAATGCGCAAAACAGGGAAAAGGTTGATGAAGCGTTATTTTTAGATTGAAGCTGTACGCTAGCTCCTCTGTGGAGTTAGCGTTTACATATTTTATTTGACATAAGGCGAACGGTTATCTATAATAACGGCAGATAAATAAGTTGAAATCGTAGAAGGAACCGAGTAAATGACAACCTGCTTAGAAGAGAGGTGCCTCATTAGCTGAGAGAGGTGCTAAGTGAAAGGGTCATTGAAGCTATTCCAGAGAGTGGCTAATCACCACCGTTTACACCACGTTACGGTGTTAAGAGACGATAAGCAATTTATGCTTATAATTAGGGTGGTACCGCGGAATCATCGTCCCTACATGTTACATGTAGGGGCGATTTTCGTTTTTAGGCACTTTTTAAACTTAGTTGTTTTTTTGGTGGACGCTTTCCACGGGCACGGCTTAAACTTCCTAAACTCACTCTGTTCGGAAAGTTAATGATAGGTACCCAAAAACAAAGTATTTTGATGCAAGAAATAATTTTTTCTGATTTATATAAGGAGGAATTGTCATGAAACAATTAAATTCAGCTGAAGTAAGACAAATGTTTTTGGATTTCTTTAAAGAAAAAGGGCATTCTGTAGAACCAAGTCGTTCTTTAGTGCCACAAGATGACCCTACTTTATTATGGATTAACAGTGGTGTTGCGACACTAAAAAAATATTTCGATGGTCGTGTTATCCCTAAAAACCCAAGAATCGTGAATGCACAAAAATCGATTCGTACAAATGATATTGAGAACGTTGGATTTACAGCTAGACACCACACCTTCTTTGAAATGCTAGGTAATTTCTCTATTGGCGATTATTTCAAAGAAGACGCCATTAAATGGGCATGGGAGTTTCTAACAAGTAAAGATTGGATTGGTTTTGAACCTGAGAGATTATCGGTAACAGTTCATCCTGAAGACGAGGAAGCATACGCAATTTGGCGTGATCAAGTCGATGTACCAGAAGAACGTATCATTCGAATTGAAGAGAACTTTTGGGATATTGGGGAGGGGCCAAGTGGGCCAAATACAGAAATCTTCTATGATCGTGGTGAGAAATACGGAAACGACCCGAATGACCCTGAACTCTATCCAGGTGGGGAAAACGAACGCTACTTAGAAATTTGGAATCTTGTGTTCTCACAATTTAACCATAATCCAGATGATACTTATACCCCACTTCCGAAGAAGAATATAGATACAGGTATGGGCTTAGAGCGTATATTATCTGTTATTCAAGATACGCAAACCAACTTTGAGACAGATTTATTTAGACCAATTATCAAACAGACTGAAGAAATTTCTGGGGAAACATATGGACAATCAACATCAAAAGATACTGCGTTTAAAGTTGTAGCGGATCATGTTCGCACTGTAGCTTTTGCTATTGGTGATGGTGCACTGCCTTCAAACGAGGGTCGTGGTTACGTACTAAGACGTTTACTTCGTCGTGCTGTACGTTTTGCTAAAGAACTAAATATTAACGAACCATTCATGTATCAATTAGTAGATGAAGTTGCAGAGATTATGAATGATTTCTATCCAGAAGTTCAGGAGAAAAAAGATTTTATAAAGAGTGTCATTAAAACAGAAGAAGAACGTTTCCACGAGACGCTTCAAGAAGGGTTAGCGATTTTAGAAAAAGTCATGGATCAAGAAAAGGCTAAAGGTAGTCAAGTCTTCCCAGGGCATGAGGTATTTACATTATATGATACGTATGGTTTTCCAAAAGAATTAACTGAGGAATACGTGCAAGCTGAAGGTTTCTCAATTGATGAAGTAGGCTTCGAGGATGAGATGAAAAAGCAACGTGAACGCGCACGTGAAGCAAGGCAAAAAGTTGATTCCATGCAAGTTCAAAGTGAAGTCTTACAAAACATTCATAATGAAAGTACATTTGTTGGTTACGAACAATTAACGACTCAATCATCAATCGAAGCGATGGTTTATAATCAAGAGTTAGTAGAAGAGTTGAATGTTGGAGAAACAGGATACATCATACTAAAAGAAACACCATTCTATGCTGAGAGTGGAGGGCAAATTGCAGATAAAGGGTTAATTCAAACGGATACAGGTCGTGCTCAAGTGATTGATGTACAGAAAGCACCAAACGGACAAAACTTACATCAAATTGAAATTGAAGACGGTACCTTATACGTTGAACAGGTCGCTAACGCATCTGTTTACCGTCAGTTTAGAAATCAAATAATTAAAAACCATACAGCAACTCACTTACTACATCAAGCGTTAAAAGATGTTCTAGGTGATCACGTTAATCAGGCTGGTTCATTAGTTTCTCCGGATCGTCTGAGATTTGACTTTTCACACTTCAGTTCGGTTACACAAGAGGAACTCAACGAAATAGAGGAAATCGTAAACAAGAAAATTTGGGACTCCATTGACGTTGAGATTACTCACCGTTCGTTAGATGAAGCTAAACAAATGGGAGCGATGGCATTATTTGATGCTAAATATGGAGATGTTGTTCGTGTGGTTTCAGTTGGCGATTACAGTATTGAATTATGTGGAGGGTGCCACGTTCAAAACACAGCTGAAATAGGACTATTCAAAATCGTTACAGAAACAGGTATTGGCGCTGGTACTAGAAGAGTAGAAGCTAGAACAGGGCATGGTGCTTATCAATATTACGAACAGAGAGAAAAGTTATTAGAAGAAGCAGCAAACTTATTGAAAACCAAATCAGAACAGATTCCTAGCCGTATTGAAGCTTTATATGATGATTTGAAGGGTAAGGAAAGAGAGATTGAATCATTAGCAGCTAAGCTCGCTAATTATGAATCAGCGAATATTACTGAACAGATTGAGGATGTTAACGGAATACCTCTATTAGCAGCAAAAGTTAATGTGAATGATATGAATGCTTTAAGAAACATGGTTGATGATCTTAAGAATCAATTAAGTTCGGTAGTAGTATTACTTGCGATGGAGAAGGATGGTAAAGTACAGTTAGCATCAGGGGTTACTAAAGATCTAATTGATCAAGGGTTACATGCAGGCAATTTAATTAAAGAAGCCGCAACTAAATGTGGTGGTGGCGGTGGTGGCCGTCCAGACATGGCTCAAGCTGGTGGAAAGCAACCAGAAAAGATTAATGATGCTTTAAACGTTGCAAAAGAATATGTACAAAGTGTTTTAACTTCATCCTAATTAAGTTTATAATAAGGGTAGAAGTATACGAGGGGGTTATATGAGAAGATGTCAAATGATCACACTATGAAATTCCAGTTCAACGATGATTCACAAGAGCAAAAAGTAAATGAAATTCTACACTCGGTGTATGAATCATTAGAAGAAAAAGGGTATAATCCGATTAATCAAATTGTCGGCTACTTGCTGTCAGGTGATCCAGCATACATCCCTCGTCACAGAGATGCTAGAAATTTAATTAGAAAAGTTGAGAGAGACGAAATCATTGAAGAAGTCGTCAAGCATTATTTGAAATCGAATAAAGAGGCATAAAAATGAAAATTTTAGGTTTAGATGTAGGCGAAAGAACCATCGGTGTGGCTGTATCCGATGCTCTTCACTTTACAGCTCAAGGGTTAGAAACAATAAAATGGGATGAATCGGATTACGATACCGCTGTTCCACGATTAGAACAGATTTTAAAAGAATATGAAATAAGTAAAATTGTCGTGGGATATCCTAAAAATATGAATAATACAATTGGAGATCGTGCTAAATCATCTGAGACATTTGCAAAGCACATAGAAAGCACATTCAACCTTCCAGTAGTATTATGGGATGAAAGGCTGACTACAATGGCAGCTGAAAGGGTATTGTTAGAAGCAGATGTTAGTAGAAGTAAGCGAAAGAAAGTTATTGATAAAATGGCCGCAGTAATGATTTTACAAAGTTATTTAGATGCGAGTCATTAATATTAGGAGGTTTAATAATGGACGAAAAAGAACGGATTATCATTCCAGATGAAAACGGTGAAGAGCATTTATTTGATATTCTCTTTACTTTTGATGTTGATGAAACAGAGAAGTCTTACTTAGTTGCTGTCCCAGCAGAGCAAGCTGAAGAAGAAGAACAAGAAGTCTTCGCATTTCGATTTGAAGAAAATGAACAAAATGAAGATGATTTAACACTTTATCAAATTGAAACAGACGAAGAATGGGATATGATTGAAGAGATGTTGGCAACCTTTACTGATTCAGACGAAGAGTAAAATAAAGGGAATAGCCCTTTTGAGGCTATTCCCTATTTTTTAGTGTAAAAAGGATAGAAAAATATTATAAAATAATTTATAATATTACGGGTGTAGGGGGGAAATAAATGAGTAGTTATTCTGATTTAAAGAAACAGCGGGTTAAAGAAGCAAAAATCTCACGCCGTATTATTGTCATTATATTAACCATCTTAATCATTACATTAGGTACAGTTGGTTATAAGGCATATACATATATATCTGAAGGATTAAGCCCTGTAGACCCAGATGATAATACTATAATTGAAGTTGAGATCCCCCTAGGATCTACAGTCGACTCAATTGGTAGTATCCTTGAAGAAAAAAATATTATTAATAGCGCAACAATTTTTAAATATTACGTTAAGTTTAATAATGAGACAGGCTTTCAAGCAGGGGAATATAAACTAGCTAAGAATATGCAATTAAATGAAATTGTGGAATCACTAAAAACAGGTAAAATATTGGTGGATCCTTTATTTACTGTAACGATACCTGAAGGAACAACAATCGAGCAAATTGCTTCAATATTTGGGGAACAAACTTCAATAGATGAAGAAGAGTTTTTAGAACGAATGAATGATGAGGAATTCATCAAATCATATATAGTCAGATATCCTGAATTGCTAGATGAAAATGAAATTCTAAAAGAAGACATTAGATATCCGCTAGAAGGTTATCTTTTCCCTCTTACTTATCCGTTTTACGAAGAAGAGCCGACTATCGAACATGTAGTTGATATCATGCTCCAACAAACTAATAATCGTATAATGACTTATCGTCAGGATATTATAGAACAAAATATGTCTATTCACGAAGCTATTACAATGGCTTCATTAATAGAAGAAGAAGCGGTTGGTGAAGACGATCGACAAACAATTTCTGGTGTTTTCTATAATCGTATGAACCAAGAACCAGAGATGCCGTTACAAACTGATCCCACGGTATTGTATGCATTAGGTGAACATAAAGAGCGAGTGTTATATGAAGACTTAGAGGTGGACTCACCTTATAATACGTATGAAAATGTAGGATTACCAATAGGGCCGATCTCTAACTTCCATGAAAATGCGTTACAGGCTGCATTATATCCAGAAGAACACAATTATTTATACTTTGTTGCGGGGTATGATGGCGAAGTTTATTATGCTGAAACATTAGATGAGCATAATCAAAATATTCAAGAACATCGACCACCACAAGATTAATAGGGGATGCGCGAGAGGCGCATTCTCCTATTTTATATTAATATCAAATGCATGTGTGAGGGTACCTGATATGAATGACTCAAATAAAAATTACATTCGAAATTTATATGCTAAATTTGAAAAAGAAACTTTTATTAAGGAGATGGAGCTTTATGCAGCTGAACACCGAGTTCCTATTATAGAAACAGATGGTGTTGAACTGTTAAAACAACTTGTAAGGTTGCATAGACCTAAACATATTTTAGAAATAGGAACTGCAATTGGATATTCAACAATTCAAATGGCCTTAGCAAATAAGCAAACACATATCACTTCTGTAGAGCTAGATGAAACAAGATATTTGGAAGCAAATCAAAATGTGAATAAAGCAAATTTGTCTGATCGGATTCAATTAATCTTAGATGATGCTAACGAATATTTAAATAATATTAAAGAAAATGAGTTTGATTTTGTTTTCATTGATGCTGCAAAAGGACAGTATATAAACTATGTCAAAAAAATATCACCATTTCTAAGATCTGGTTCACTTTTAGTTATTGACAATGTCTTATTTAAGGGTTATGTTTCTAAAGAAGTACAAGACGATCGAAAACGCTTGGTGAAACTTGGAGAAAAAATCGATCGTTTTAATCATTGGTTAATCGAACATCCTGAGTATGATACAACAATTATGGAAACTGGGGATGGAGTAGCAATTGCATTAAAGAGGTGACAGACATCGTGGGTAAGGATAATCCAATTATAATTGGTGTTGCTGGAGGTTCTGGTTCTGGAAAGACCACCGTAACACGTGCTATTTGTGATCATTTTAAAAATACATCTGTTCTTATGATGGAACAAGATTTCTATTATAAGGATCAATCGCATATGCCTTATGAAGAGCGTTTAAATACTAACTATGATCATCCACTAGCTTTTGACAATCAATTACTAGTTGATCATTTAAATAAATTAAAGAACTGGGAATCAATTGAAAAGCCAGTATATAATTATGAAATGCATACGCGTTCTGATGAGACCATTACGGTAGAGCCAAAAGATGTTATAATTTTAGAAGGAATTTTAGTGCTTGAAGACGAAGACTTACGTAATATGATGGATATTAAGGTTTTTGTTGATACGGATGCTGATATTCGTATTATTAGACGACTGTTGAGAGATATTAATGAGCGAGGAAGAACACTTGAATCGGTCATTAATCAATATATTAATGTTGTCCGCCCTATGCATTTACAGTTTGTTGAACCGGCAAAGCGATATGCCGATGTCATTATTCCTGAAGGTGGACAAAATCATGTCGCAATTGACCTATTAACAACCAAGATTGAAAGTATTATAAGCAAACAATAAACATAGGTATAGACAAAATTTAAATCCTATTAAATCGAATTTGTAACTATTCAAAGGAGTGTAAGAATTATGGCAGAAGAAAAAAGCTTCTATATGACAGAAGAAGGACTTGAAAAATTAGAACAAGAATTAAATCAGTTAAAAACTGAACGTCGCCCTGAAGTGGTTGAGCGTATTAAAGTTGCTCGTAGCTTCGGTGACTTATCTGAGAACTCTGAGTATGATGCAGCAAAAGATGAGCAGGCGTTTGTTGAATCTAGAATTGCACAGGTTGAGAATATGATTCGCAATGCTGTGATTATTGAAAATGATGAAGAATCAAGTGATATTGTACAACTAGGTAAGAAAGTTAAATTTATCGAATTGCCAGATGGTGAAGAAGAAGAGTATCAAATTGTTGGTAGTGCTGAAGCTGATCCATTTGAAGGTCGTATTTCTAATGATTCACCTATGGCACAAAGCTTATTAGGTAAAAAGATAGGCGATCAGGTTACGGTTCAAACGCCTGGTGGCGAAATTGATGTTAAAATTGTAGAAGTATCTTAAGGTATTGTCATCTATGTCCTGCACAATGATTGTGTAGGACATACTATTATTTCGCACAAAAAGGGGGAGAGTATCATGTCCTATGATCATTATGAATCTAGATCAGATCGTTTTGAAAAGCGTAGAAAAAATACAAAGTTGACGAATACACTAATTGTTATAGCCGTGTTGTTATCTGCATTTTTATTTGGAATGTTTGTGTTTGGTGGTGGAGATGACGAAGAAGAACAAGTGCAAAATGAGGAAACAAATGATTCAGGCTTAGGAGAAAAAAACACTGAAGAACAAGAAAATGAAGAAAATGAAGAAACAAATGATGAGGAAAGCGCTGAAGACCAGGAATCCTCTGAAGATGAAACTGAATCAGAAGAAAATAGTGAAGATGAAATAGAAGAAGAAAGAACTGCTGGTGATGGAGAAGAGGTTAAAGAAGTTATTAATGGCAATTGGGAGCCTTATCCAACAGAGCAGGAAGAACCACATAGTATTAATTTAAGTCAAGGATCTCAAGATCGAATTGAGATGGAACAAGCAATTGCTCAAGCTGTTCAATCTTCAACAGATAACCTTACTTATTGGTGGTTAGAAAGCGGCGGTATTCCAGATCAGGTCGTTGGATATGTTGAAGATAAAACAAATGGCGAGTATTACCGTGTTCCATTAAAGTGGATCGAAAATGAAGGATGGCAACCTCAGAAGGTAGAAGTTCTTTATGAAAATTTAGGTAAACAAAAGCTAAATGAAGCAAACAACTAGATATAAGCGAGGGTATATAGCATGAAATATGGAATTATTGGAGCCATGGAACAAGAATTAGATTGGCTGAAATCTGAGATGTCAATTGAACAAGAACTTGTTGTGGCTAATTGTAAATTTTACGAAGGAACATTAGCAGGACAAGAGGTGGTTCTTTTACAATCAGGTATTGGTAAAGTGAATGCTGCATTGTCTACAACAATCTTACATGAACGTTTTAAGCCTGATTATGTCATTAATACTGGTTCTGCAGGTGGTACAGACCCAGAATTAAATGTAGGCGACGTTGTGATTGGGACTGAAATTATACACCATGATGCGGATGCGACAGCGTTTGGTTATGAGTATGGTCAAATTCCTCAAATGCCAGAACACTACCCATCAGATCAAACATTAGTAAAATATGCTCAAGCTGCGACTAAACAAGTAGATCCTGACATTAATGTTATGAATGGTTTAATTGGAACAGGCGATTCTTTCATGTCTGATGCAAAAAGAGTTCAAGAAGTAGTCGATAAATTAAAAGAGGTAAAAGCATTGGAAATGGAAGCAGCGGCAATCGCCCAAGTTTGCTATCAATATGACACGCCTTTCATCATCATTAGATCTATATCTGATGTTGCTGGAAAAGATTCTGATTTATCTTTTGATCAGTTTTTATCTAAGGCAGCAAGAAATAGTGCTGAGATGATTGTACAGATTCTAAAACAAGTCTAGAAAAATAGAGCAACTTATACTACAAAGAGTATAAGTTGCTTTTATTTATAATATAGATAGTATCCACCTAAAATGAGTAATAGTAGTAATGAGACAATAAGTAGACTATTAGCGAAACTGTTACTGTTCGGATATATAGGGTAGGGAGGATAATTAGGAGGACCATAATTATAGTGATGATTATACATATAGGCTCACTCCAGTCTTCGTATCGATTTATATTATAATATATGCGAATGTCTTTAATTTGGATAGATGATTGCCTAAATGTTTATTTAATCTTGTTGTTCCTTCTTTTGCTCATCACGATAAAAGGCATGGAACATTTTCATTAAGGCTCTTTTTTCAATTCTAGAGACATAGCTTCTAGATATTTTTAATTCTTTTGCAATTTCCCTTTGGGTTAATTCATCCAAGTCATTTAACCCGTATCGTTTTACAATGACTTCTTTTTCACGTTCATCTAATAAATTAATGTATTTAAATACTTTTGCAATTTCCATAGAGGTTTGAATTTTTTCAACTAAATCAGGCTGGTCAGATTTTAAAATATCGATTAGACTAATCTCATTTCCTTCTTTATCTTGCCCAATAGGATCGTGCAACGACATATCTTTATTAGACTTTTTAGACGTTCTTAAGTACATAAGAATTTCGTTATCAATACATCTAGCGACATAGGTAGCTAACTTAGTACCTCGATTACTCGAAAAACTCTCAACACCTTTAATCAAACCGATAGTCCCAATAGAAATTAAATCTTCTTGGTCCTCTTTATTATTTTCGTATTTTTTTGCTATGTGGGCCACCAGACGTAGGTTATGTTCAATTAACTTATTTCGTGCCTCAACATCCCCTTGTTCCCACCTCTTGAGGTATTCTTCTTCTTCATCTCGACTTAATGGCTGTGGGAAAGCGTTACCTTTAACATAGGAAGCAAAGAAGTAAAGATTCTCAAAAAATATGGTAAAAATTTTCAATAATGTATACATCGCACCAACCCCACATTTAAAATTATAGGTAATCGCCTATAGTAAAATGTATGTTGATTTAATGGATTAGTGCCTGTACATACAGAAAAAGTCGACTTGAAATCTCAAGCCGACTTTTGTATTAATTCGTATGTTTTTCTCTGTCTCTTTCTAAGTCATCACGTACACTATGTTCCCAAAGTTTAACCCCAGTACTATGCGCTGCTCTTGAAATCATATGACCACTTACTGGTGCCGTAATGAGAATGAAAATAATACCGAGAATAAGTTTCCCGCTAATAATCCCACTTTCAAAATATAAGAAGAAAAAGGCACCTAATAACACACATGCCACTCCAAGAGTTGCAGCTTTCGTGACAGCGTGTAAGCGGGTATATATATCAGGAAATCGGATGACACCAATAGAACCTGAAATAACAAAAAAGGTGCCAAACAATAAGAATAGACTAATGATTATTTCGATCAATGACAACACCCTTTTCTATAAATTTGGCTATTGCAATCGTGCCGATATAAAGTAATATTCCTACAAGTAAAACCACGTCATTTAACTTGTCAGTTGCTAATTGTATTGCAACAAGCCCTGTTATGGCCATCATATTTACACCAATCGTATCGATAGCCACTGCGCGGTCTGCATTAGAAGGGCCGATAATCGCTCTTACAAGAAGTAAGAAGACAGATATTGTTAGCACAATAAAACAAATGACTAATACGATACTTAACATCTGATTTCCAAATTCATTGAGCATTATCGAGTCACCTCCATAATCGCACGTTCAAATGTGTTTTTAATATCATTGATTTCTTCCTCAACATCTGGCATATCCATAGCATGAATATAAATTGTTGTATAATCATCAGACACTGCGACAGATAATGTTCCTGGTGTAAGTGAAATGAGATTTGCTAGTAATGTAATTTCCCAATTGCTTTTTAGGTCGGTCGGTAATGCGAAAATACCAGGTTCAACTTTTAATTTTGGCTTATACGCCAATTTAACAACGCTCCAAGTTGACAGTACTAGTTCTTTAATAAAGAGTAAGATTAAAGTTATAATTTTCCAAACACGTTCAAGGTAGTATGCGTCTGGTACGAAACGTCTTAGGAAGAATAAGAGCGCCATACCTACTAAATACCCGGTGAAAAATGATTGGAAATCATAAGATTCCCAAAGAAACATCCATAGTGCAGCTATTAGGATGTTCAAAATTATTTGTAAAGCCATTTATGTTCACCCCTTTAATACGGCAGAGATATATTCGCTACGATCTAATAAATAGGTTGAGATAGTATCGACATAAGGTAAAACAAATTCAGCACCAACACCTAAAAATATCGAGATAGCTAATAGAAACCCTGCTGGTATAGTTAATGCATGCACTTTTCGATTATTATCAGTAATACCTTCCATTTTCTCGCCCCAGAATCCACGAATAAAGATTCTAATCATTGATAAAAGTATTAATAGACTTGAAAGTAATGCGACAATTGTTAATAAAAAGTGCTCTTGACTTAATGCGCCTCTTAACAATAATAACTTTCCGATAAAACCACTAAATGGTGGAACACCAGCCAATACAATCGTTCCTAGGAAAAATAACCAACCTAATACAGGGAAACGTTGTATGACGCCACTCATCTTAGATAAATCTTTCGTCCCCGCTGCTACAACCAAGGCACCGATTAATAGAAATAATGCTGCTTTAACGACCATGTCATGCATAAGGTAGTAAATTGATCCAGCTAATCCATCTTCAGAATATAGTCCAATACCCATAAGGATGAACCCAATTGCTGGGATTATGTTATAAGTAACGATTAACTTAACGTTATTCGTTGACAATGCACCAATTACACCAAACAACATCGTGAATATTGCTAACCAAATAAAAATTTGTTGATGCGTCAAAGCTGTGTCATGAACAAAGATTAAAGTGTACACACGGAAAATCGAGTAGATACCGACTTTTGTTAGTAATGCTCCAAACAAGGCTGAGATGACCGGATTAGGTACTACATAAGAGTTAGGTAACCAATAATAAAGTGGGAAAACAGCTGCTTTAACCGCGAATACAAAGAATAACAGTACACCAATTCCGGTTAGAATGCCTTGTTGAGCTGCAGGTACTTGTTCAACTCGTTCAGCAATATGCGCCATGTTAACTGTTCCAACCAGGGCGTAGATAAATGCGATCGTCGTTACAAACAACATAGAAGAAAATAAGTTTACCAGTACATACTTTAAAGATTCTCTTAGTTGTGCTTTGCCATTTCCTAAGATAATTAACCCATATGAAGCCATTAATAATACTTCAAAAAACACGAATAAGTTGAATAAGTCTCCAGTTAGGAATGCACCAGACACACCTGAAATTAGTAGAAAGTAAAATGTGTAAAAATAAAACTTTTCTTGTTGTTCCGAGAGTGAGTGCGGTGCATAAAATATCGCGGCTGTTGCGATGATATAAGTTGTTAAAACAAGGACAATAGATAAGTAGTCAGCAACAATTGAAATTCCAAATGGAGCTGCCCATCCACCACCTTGCACAACAATGATCCCATCATTGAAGACTAGCCATGCTATGTATCCGATAACAATAAGAAATACAACTGTTAAAGCTTGAGAGACTTTTCTTACAATATTCAGTTTTGAAGGGAAAAATGCAACAAGGGCACTTGCTAGTAATGGTAGTACGATTGGAAGTATAGCTAAGTTATTCATCATTCAGAACCTCGCAATTTCTCCATATTATCTGTGTGATTAAGTTTATAAGTTCTATAAGCCAGAACTAATAAGAAACTTGTAACACCAAAACTAATAACTATGGAAGTTAGAATTAATGCCTGAGGAAGGGGGTCAGCATATTCCGTGACCCCATAAGTATCAACAGGCGGCGCACCACGTTTAAGCTTACCCATTGTTAAGATGAAAAGATGGGCACCGTGTGAAATTAACGCAGTACCTATAACGATTCTTAATAACTGTTTTTGTAATAAGTTATAAACTCCAGTTGTAAATAGCAGTGAAGCTAATATAATCATAATTATTTCCATACTATTTCGCCCCCTTATCTTGGCGAAGTTTAATCATGGCATAAATGCCTAAAGCAGCTCCAAACAATACTGCTACTTCAAACAACGTATCAATTCCACGGAAATCAACTAATATAACGTTAACTGCATTATGTCCTCCACCTAAATCATAAGTGTTTTCCATAAAGAAATTAGAAATGGTATCTGCAAATCGACTATTATATGCTGTAACACCAATGACAAGCATTAAGGCACCGTAAGCTACTGACACCAGTACATTTGTACCTTTTCTAACAACAGAGTTTGTATCAGCAGTCAAGTTAGGCAGGTGGTAGAAGCATAATAGGAATAATACGACTGTTACTGTTTCAACAATTAGTTGTGTTAAAGCTAAGTCAGGCGCACTATACATAACAAATAATATAGCTAAACCATAACCTACAACACCAAGAATTAGAATAGCTGCAATACGGTTTCTTGCCACTGTTGTGCCAATGGCTGCAATAGCCATGATGGAAGCCACAATGACTTCTGGTGCCGTAATAGGTGCTAAATCTTGCAGTTCAAAATTAACTCCACCAGTAACTAAGATTGTTAAAGCTGTAATGGATATAATACCTGTAAGAATCAAAATCATATATAGACGTAATGAACCTGTCATATAAGCGGTTGTGATCTTGTTTGAAACAGATTCAATTTTTTCTACAATCCAATCATATACACGGTTAAAGCTTAAAGTTCCTGGAAGTACTCGATATATTCCTTCCCACTTACGTTTAGTTAAATAAAGTAGAATACCTACTCCGACCACGATTAATGACATCTGGAATGCTCTGCTTTCAAATCCATGCCAGAAATAAATGTCTTTCTCAACGCTACTACCGTACACTGCATCAGCAGAGTGTGTAATTAATGCTTGGTTGAAGATTGTAGGGAATAAGCCAATTACAATGACACCAACTACTAAAAGCATTGGTGGTACCAACATCATGAATGGTGCTTCATGAGGTTTCTTAGGAAGTTCTTCTTCTTTATACTCACCTCTAAATGTGCCAAAGAATAAATACATTGAGTAAACAAATGTGAAGATACTTCCGACGACAGCAATAATAGGAATTGCTGTAATTAAAGAATCAATGAATGCTCCAGAATAGCCACCTAAATCAAGAGTTGATTCAAAGAACATTTCCTTACTATAGAAACCGTTTAAAAACGGTAAAGGGACACCTGCCATTGAGAATGTACCAAAAATCGCTAATGTAGCTGAAATGGGCATAAGTGTCATGAGACCTCCGAGTTTACGGATATCTCTAGTACCTGACTCGTGATCAACAATGCCAGCGATCATAAATAGACTACCTTTAAATGTCGCGTGGTTTAGAATATGAAACACAGCTGCAAAAACTGCATATGACGTACCAAAACCTAACATAGCCATAATCATACCTAATTGGCTAATAGTAGAAAATGCTAATATTCCTTTTAAATCTGTTTGCCTAACTGCCATGTAAGATGCCCATGCTAATGTTACAAGTCCGAAAATACTTAATAGGATAAAGAATAACGGCACTTCTGAGAAAATAGGTGAAAAACGAGCCATTAAATAAATACCCGCTTTAACCATTGTTGCAGAGTGTAAATATGCACTTACTGGAGTTGGGGCTTCCATAGCATCTGGTAGCCAAATGTGAAATGGGAACTGAGCAGATTTTGTAAAGGCTCCTAACAGCAAAAAGATTAAAATAAAGATAAAATGCTCACTATTAACAATGACATCCGCTTGATCAATCATTCCCCTAATACTTGTTGTTCCGGTTTCGATGGATAGTAAAATAAGTCCACCAAGGAGACTAAAACCACCTAGAACTGTAATTAACATTGACTTTAAAGCACCGTAACGCGAACGTTCGCGATAATGCCAATAACCGATTAGTAGAAATGAAGAAAGTGATGTAAATTCCCAAAATGTGTAGAGTACAAATACATTATCGGATAATACTACACCTAACATCGAGGACATAAAAATGTATAAATAAGTATAAAAATGTCCAATTTGTTCTTCTTTGTCTAGGTAATAAATCGAATATAAGACTACTAATGTTCCTATCCCACTTATGAGTAATACAAATAATAAACTAAGTCCATCTAAATAAAAATCGAGTGCAATATTTAGAGAAGGGATCCAATTGATTGTTTGCCTAATAGGTTCAAAGTTAGAACCTAAAAATTGAATGAAATATATAAAGATGAGTAAAGGAACTGGTAGGATTAACCAGCCGGTATGAACCTTCTGTTTAATTCGACTTAAGAAAGGGATTAATATTGCGAAAATGAGTGGTGCAAATACGGCATAAACCATATGTATGTCTTCCATCCTTTCACTATATGTATGTCTCTATAAAGGTACAGTAATATTATACAGATTTTCAATGTCTAATGAAAAGAAAAACCCCCTTTATAGCAAAATTATAAAAAAACTGACACATTTTCATGTGCCAGTAATACGCTATCTTCATATTTATATGTTTTTTATGACGATTCTTTCAAGTATTGATATAAGCCTCGTCTAATAAGTTCAGCCTCGATCAATTTTATAAAATCGTTATTTAATTCTAATTTCTGTGCCTTTTTATAGGATTCTACCAACAATTGATCTGATAATTGTTCCATATTCGTCCTAGCCGAAATCGGCTCGCACCTCCTTGAAAGTCGTCCACCTTGTAACTGTTATTATCCTATCATTAATTAAAAGTTTGAACAACTTGGATAACTTGTTGATAACTTGTGTATAAACTGTTTGTAAATACCGAATATAACGGTAGGAATATTGTTTAAATGGTGTGTATAATGTTGATATTTTTATCCACAGGTTGAAAAATGATGTAATTTGTCGAACGATTTTTAGAATATCTCGATAAAAATAATATTGTAACATAAGTCTAGTTAGCAAAATTTTCTTTGAAACATGGCTTTGAATTGTATATGATGAAGGATAGTTAAAGATTAGTAGAGGTGAAAGTCTTGTTGAAACTATTTTTACCAGATGATCATGTTCAAACAGTACTTGAGGTAACGCCTGAATTTTTGAAAAAGAAAGGTATAAAAGGAGTTATTACTGATTTAGATAATACATTAGTCGCTTGGGATCAACCAGAAGCGACACCTGAAGTTATAGAGTGGTTTACAGAGCTTCGAAGTGCAGGTATACAAGTTACAATTATTTCCAATAACACGGAAGATCGTGTAGCATTCTTTTCTAAACCGTTAGATATTCCGTTTATCTCTAAAGCAAGGAAGCCAATGCAAACCGCTTTTAATAAAGCGATTAAAGAAATGAAGTTACCAAAAGAAGAGGTTGTTGTGGTTGGAGATCAATTATTAACGGATGTCTTTGGAGGTAATAGGTCTAAGTTACATACCATTTTAGTCGTACCTGTTGTACAAACTGATGGTTTTTTTACACGGTTTAACCGAAAGATTGAACGCCGAATATTAGAATACTTTAAGAAAAAAGGCAAACTGCATTGGGAGGATTAATGAATGGAAGAATTATATTGTCAAGGGTGTGGAGCCCGTGTCCAAACAGACGATGAATCAAAAGTAGGCTATGCACCAAAGTCAGCTTTACAGCGTGATGAGATTGTTTGTAAACGTTGTTTTCGCTTAAAACATTATAATGAAGTTCAAGATGTTGATATGACAGCAGATGACTTTCTAAACATGTTACATGAGATTGGTCATAAAGATGGTCTTATTGTAAAGGTTGTTGACTTATTTGATGTGCATGGAAGCTTTATTCAAGGATTAAACCGTATTGCAGGAAGTAATCCAATCGTATTAGTAGGGAATAAAGTGGACTTACTTCCTAAATCGACAAAATTAAACAAAGTTAAGAATTGGATGCGTAGAGTTGCTAAAGAATATGGTTTAAAAGTAGAAGATGTATTCCTAGTTAGCGCGACAACTGGCGTTAATATGAAAGAGATGGCATTCGAACTTGAAAGAATTCGAAAAGGGAAAGATATATATGTTGTTGGTAGCACAAATGTTGGTAAATCAACTTTGATAAATCATTTTATTCAGAACGCTACTGAAGAGAAAGATGTTATTACAACATCTTATTTTCCTGGAACAACTTTAGGTTTTATTGATATTCCACTTGATGATCGATCAAGCATGATTGACACACCGGGTATCATTAATCATCACCAAATGTCACATTATTTATCAAAACAAGATCTTAAAACTGTTACACCTAAAAAAGAAGTTAAACCTAAAGTGTTTCAATTAAATGAAGGTCAAACACTATTTGTTGGTGGCTTAGCACGTTTCGATATTGAACAGGCTAAGTCAAATATTGGTTATGTCTGTTATTTTTCAAATGACTTAAATATACACAGAACAAAACAAGAAAAAGCTAATGAGTTGTATGAACAGCATTTAGGTGATTTATTATCACCTCCAACTGAAGATTCGCTAAAGAGTTGGCCAGAAATGGTGAAGGAAACCTTCAAGGTTAATGCATCAAAGAAAACAGATATTGTTTTTTCGGGTCTTGGTTGGGTTACAATCCCTGAGGGTGAAGTAACGATTTCTGCGTACGTCCCTAAAGGAGTTCGAGTAATGAAACGTGAGGCAATTATATAGGGGGATTATATATTGTATAAGTTAGGATTAATAGGTCACCCTGTCCAACATTCTAAGTCACCTGAAATCCATCAATATTTTTTAAATGTTATTAATGCGAATGGCAAGTATGAATTATTTGATGTTATGGAAGAAGACTTAGAATATTTTTTAAATGAATTAAAGCATTCTGATATGAATGGGGTTAATGTGACAATTCCGTATAAGGAAAAAGTCATTCCTTATTTGGATGAAATTGATGAACATGCTCAAATGTTAAAAGCTGTTAATACGATTAAAAGAAAAGGAAATAAACTAATCGGGTATAATACAGATGGGGAAGGTTTTATAGATTCACTAAGATATACTTATCCGAAATTTGTTAAAGATATTAAGGATAAGACAGTATTAATTTTAGGAGCTGGTGGTGCTGCAAAAGGTATTTATTTTAGCTTAAAAAAACTCAATCCAAAAAGAATTGATATAGCAAACCGTACGAAACGAAAAGCTGAGAATATCGTATCAGAGAATAACCACTTGGTTCTTGCTTTAGAGGAAGCTGAAGAAAAACTATATGAATATGATTTAGTAATACAAACAACGAATGTTGGTATGGAACCTGATAAAGACAACCAAGTTATTAAGCTTACTCATCTTAATAGAGGTGCCATTGTGAGTGATATTGTCTACAAACCCAAAATGACAAAGTTCTTATTGAATGGAAAACAACAAGGAGCACGATTGTTATTTGGTGAATCGATGCTTTGGTATCAAGCGGCTAAATCATTTAAAATATGGACAGATCAATCAGTGGAGAAACATTTAAAAATTGATTAAGAAAGGCGTGCATAGTTTGTTAACTGGTAAACAAAAACGTTATTTAAGAAAAGAAGCACATCATCTAAACCCTATTTTCCAAGTTGGTAAAGATGGAGTGAATGAAAATATGATTCTACAAATAAATGAAGCCTTAGAAAGAAGGGAATTAATCAAGGTTTCAATACTACAAAATTGCTTTGAGGATAAAAACTCTATTGCTGAGCAACTAGTTGAAGGTACAGGTGCGGAGCTAGTCCAAGTAATCGGAAATATCATTGTCCTTTATAAAGAATCAGATGAAAATAAGACTTTAGAACTTCCTTAAAGGGTGCTAACATTATGAAAAAAGTAGGTCTATTTGGTGGAACATTCGACCCACCTCATATTGGACATCTTAAACTATCTCAAACGGTCTTAAATACTTTAGCACTTGATGAGGTTTGGTTTATTCCAACATATCAGCCTCCACATAAAGAAGGAGCTGTCGCAAGTCCTGATCACCGTTTAAATATGCTGTATAATCTGTTGGCAGACTACTCGGAATTAAAGGTGTCTACAATTGAATATGAGCTTAAAGGTAAATCATACACATATGAAACCGTTAAACACCTCTGTAAAGAATATCCCAATACTTTATTTTACTTTATTATTGGTGGGGATATGGTCGAGTACTTACCTAAATGGTACAAAATAGAAGAACTCAAAAGATTGATTCAGTTTGTTGGAGTAAATCGTAGAGGATCTGAAGATTATAACCACAGAGGCGTTCTAATGGTAACTATGGATGAGGTTCCAGTTTCATCAACAGAAATTCGAGAAGCATTGAAAAAGGGGAAAGAACCTCATGGACTGACAGATGAAGTGTTACACTATATAAGGGAGAATGAGCTTTATGAAGATTGAAGAAGCATTAGCTGAATCGGAGAAAGTTCTAACCAGTAAGCGTTTTGAACATGTTAAGCGTGTCACTGATACTGCTATTAACCTTGCCAAAAAATACAACGGGGATGAATACAAGGTAGGGCTTGCCGCTGCTTTACATGATTATGCTAAAGATATGGATTATACTGTCTTAAAAAAATGGATAAAAGCAGAATTAGACCTTCCGAAAGATTTATTGCATCATCATACAGAACTTTGGCATGGGCCAGTTGGTTCAAAAATGGCTAATCGAATATTCTTGATTGATGATCAAGATATCTTAAATGCTATTCGCTATCACACTACTGGTCGACAACATATGACACAAGTTGAAAAGATTGTATTTTTGGCTGATTATATCGAACCGGGGAGAAATTTTCCTGCTGTCGCAAAAGGTAGGGAATTAGCCGATAATGATTTGGACTTAGCTTGTCATTATGCATTAGAAAATTCAATACAATTTTTAATAAGCAAGAAACAACCGATTTATCCAGATACATTTTTTGCTTTCAATGACTTTACTGAGAGATTGTTAAATTAATTATTGGAGGGTAATTTAATGGAAAGTGAACAATTATTAGATATTGCAGCAAAAGCATGCGATGATAAACGAGCAGAAAACATCGTAGCATTAGATATGAAAGAAGTGTCACTAATTGCAGATTATTTCCTAATATGTCATGGTACGAATGAGCGTCAAGTGGATGCTATTAGTAAAGGGATTAAGGATGCAGTGGAAGAGCAAGGTTACCACGTTAAAAAAATCGAAGGTCGAGACCAATCTCGTTGGGTTTTAGTTGATTTAGAACACGTTGTGGTTCATATCTTCCATAAAGATGAACGTGAGTATTATAACTTAGAAAAATTATGGGGCGACGCTGACCGAGTTCAATTGAGCCTTTAATAGGTGTTGTTTATGTATAATAAATTAGCTGAAGTATATGATTCCCTCATGAATGATGCTCCTTATGAAATGTGGATTCAATTTGCTAGTTCGATTAAGCCAAAAGATTATTGTCGCGTGTTGGACATGGGCTGTGGAACTGGGGAAATTGCAATAGAACTAGCACACAAAGCCCATTCTGTGACAGCTTTTGATCTATCACATGAAATGATTGAGGTGGCAAAAGCCAAAGATTCATCAGTTACATTTTCTCAAGGTGATGTAAGAAGCTTTGATTACAATATTAATTTTGACCTAATTATAAGCTACTGTGATGTATTGAACTATTTAACTGACGAAAGTGAATTGCTTCAAGTATTTGAGCGTGTCTATAAACACTTGAATGATGATGGAGTGTTTAGCTTTGACATACATTCCATGAACTATATTAATTGGTTAATTCAACAAGAAGTTTTTTCTGAAGTACGAAATGATTTAAGTTATATTTGGTTTACAGAGGAAGGCGAAGGGTTAGGCGAAGTCTATCATGATCTAACGTTTTTTGTGAAAGAACCTTCGGGATTATTTAAACGATACGATGAACGTCACTTTCAGAGAACTTTTTCAGTAGATACTTATAAGAAGCTTCTCAAGAAGGCAGGATTTAATCATATCCAACTTTTTGAAGACTTTGACCTTATACCTTCACATAATATAAGCGAAGAAACAAATCGAATCTTTTTTGTTTGTAAGAAACACTAAATAAAATTCAAGTGGGTACTTTTGCAAAAATAGCAAAATACCCACTTGAATTTTTTGTTATATTGACTAAAATATTATTATAATATTTTTATTTAAGGTTCATCTCATTGACTAAGTCGTCAATATGCTCTTTTTCAGTGTAAAATTTATCATGAGTAGCATCAAACACGTGATCAAATACGTTGATAAATGAATCTTCTAATGCTACCATCCCTTCCCCAGTTATACCGCCTTTTACCATAACTTTTTCTTTAAGCGAGGAAAAATCATACACATGATCTTTAAATAACTTTCCATACCCAATAACCATTTTCTCAACTAAGGTAGTGGCCTGTTCCTTCGGTAAACCAGTCTTATCTACAGCTGATTGAATCATTTCTTCTAGGATATAACTTAAAAACGCTGGACCACACGAGACTATATCTGATGCAATTCTTACATGTTCTTCTTCAATTTCAACTGGTGTTGAAAAGTGTTTACATGTTTGCCAGATGGTTTGTTTTTTATCTTCATTCATATGTTCTGAAAATGTTAATAATGTTACACCACTTAAAGCGCGATTAGTGATACTTGGAATCATCCTGGTAACCGAACACGGTAAAATACTTTCAAGGTGTTGGACTGACACAGAACTAGTTATTGAGATGACGCATTGGTTTTTATTAACCTCATCCTTAATTTTGTATGAAATATCTACAATTTCTTTTGGTTTGGCACAAAGGAAAATTATATCGCATTCACTAACGATTGTATCTAACGTTTGAACAACATGAACATTTGGATATTGTCGCTTTAGGCCGTATGCTTTCATAAATGTTCTATTATATAAAAAGAGATCTTGTTGGTCTACAGCTTGACTGGAGGTGAGAGCGTGTAATAAAACTTGCCCCATGTTACCTGTGCCAACGATTCCCCACTTCATGTAATAACCCCCTTATTAGACAAATGACAATTAAAAATACTAACTCATCACTATGTATATGAAAGAAGGTTTAAATCATGCCTATTAATAAAGTGTGGTTCATCATTCCTGTCATTTTTCTTATCATAGTTTATATTTTTTGGCCAAAGAATGAACATGATTTAGTGGTTCAAGAGGATGTTGTTTTTGTTAAACAAGAGGAAGATTTACGTCATAACGAGATTAATCAACCAGATTCAATTATGGTTGATGTGAAAGGAGAAGTGAAAGTTCCGGGAGTTTATAAAATGAAAGATGGTGAAAGAGTAATTGATGTCATTGAACAGGCAGGCGGGTTAACGGAGAATGCTGATGAAGCAAGTGTTAATTTAGCTATGATCTTAAAAGATGAAATGGTGATACATGTAAGGTCAGGTGATATTGATAATGACAATGAAAGTTATGAGACTCAGTCAAACAAAATTCCAATTAATACAGCTGATGTGAATGATTTAACGCAAATACCTGGCATTGGAGAGCAGAAGGCTAAAGCTATTATTCAATATCGTGAAGAACATGGCTTTTTTAAATCAGCAGAGGACCTATTAAATATTAGTGGTATTGGTGAAAAAACTTTAGACAGAATTCGAGAATTTATTGTCGTTCCTTAGGATAAATCATTTATAATGATACTAAAGGTTACAAGGAGGTAAAGTTATGGAACGTATCTCATGGGATCAATATTTCATGTCACAAAGCCATTTATTAGCGTTAAGAAGTACCTGCGAACGTTTATCTGTAGGAGCTACAATCGTACGAGATAAAAGAGTTATAGCAGGAGGCTATAATGGCAGTGTATCTGGAAGTGTTCATTGTGCTGATGAAGGGTGTAAGGTAATAGATGGACATTGTGTTAGAACCATTCACGCGGAGATTAATGCAATTCTTCAATGTGCCAAATTTGGTGTTCCAACTGAAGGTGCTGAAATTTATGTGACACATTTTCCTTGCTTAAATTGTACAAAGACGATTATTCAAAGTGGGATTAAGAAAATCTATTATGCGAACGATTATAAGAACCATCCATATGCACTTGAATTACTTGATGAAGCAGGTGTTGAAGTTCAACAAGTTGAGTTAGATTATTTACATATTGATACAAACACTAAAGAAAAATTATATTTTATATCACAATTACTTCAGAAGCTTGAAGAAAGCGGTTCT
This sequence comes from Piscibacillus sp. B03, assembly GCF_052246295.1. Taxonomy (NCBI): domain Bacteria; kingdom Bacillati; phylum Bacillota; class Bacilli; order Caryophanales; family Bacillaceae; genus Piscibacillus; species Piscibacillus sp. B03. Next base: position 216,678 of record NZ_JBQQCO010000002.1, read on the forward strand.
GATGAGCATGATCTAAAACAATTGAGGCACGAGGCTAATCAACTTTTCTTTAACGTTGAATAATGAAAGGTAAATGGTATATTCTCGCTCTTTTCTACATAGCGGGATACCTTCCAACATGGTTTGGGTTATGTATGATTTTGTTGCTAGGCGTAACATGGTTAAGAAAACTTATACATAATCCAATCCTGATTTTAATGTCTTTAATCTGTTTTTTTATTTCCTCATTTACTTCCCCAAATATCGTTATTCCTGCACAAGATTTTGGTTATTATGAAGGTCAAATTAAAGTCGAAACTAATCCAATAAAAGATGATGAACGTGTGCGCTTTATTGGAGCGACGAATATTTCTAAAATAAGTTTATCAACTGAAAATGATATTGAGCTTTATCATGGATCGACATGTGTTATGAAAGGTGATATCCAGTTACCAGAACCACCAACTAATCCAGGACAATTTAATTATCAAACTTATTTAGCTTATCAAGGGGTTTTATATGTAAGCTACCAAGTCGAGTTGACTGAATGTAGTGGACGCTCTTTGGTGTCTTATTTATACCAGTTTCGTGATGATATAAGAGAGAAATTAATTGAATTGTTAGAGCCTTATACTTATAAGTGGATTAATGCTTTATTCTTTGGAGAACGTAATGACTTACCTAAGCCTTTAATTGAAGCTTTTCAATTTTGGGGGCTATCTCATTTGCTCGCAATTTCTGGCTTGCATGTCGGTATTTTATTAGGCATATGTTATTTTGTATTAAATAAAGTTCTTCATTTAACTAACGAACAAAGCAAGATGATTTTGTTAACAATTATTCCAATCTACATCTTTTTAGCTGGCGCACAACCTCCAGTTATGCGAGCGGGGATAATGGCTGTTTTAGTGATTATCTTCAGTTTCATTAGAAGTCATAAAGTTGATACGACGGATCTTTTATCTATGGTATTTATGGCCTTATTATTAATTGATCCATACCTACTTTATCAATTATCTTTTCAGTTCTCGTTTGCTGTAACCTTGAGCCTAATCTTATCGAAAAAGTTACTGGAAAAACAAAACTGGCTTATGACTTCTTTAATGGTGAGTTTGATTAGCCAATTAGTTATATTACCACTTCAATTTTATTATTTTTATTATACTAATGTGCTGTCATTTGTTATGAACTTAATCTACGTGCCATACTTCACATTAATTGTCATCCCGATATTGATGTTAGTTTTGTTATGCGCTTTAATCTTTCCAAGTGGACTTATATTTTTAGAAACCATTTTTTCTTATGTTCATAGCCGAATGATGACATTAATCCTTTCTGCTGGTCAACCTGAGTTCGCTCAATGGGTTGTTGGAAAGCCAGAATATAGTTTAATGATTCTTTATGCCTTTATATTTTTATGGTTCATGAATACTTGGGAGCGACAAAGGTTCAAACGAGCAGCCCTATTAGCAATTCTCATGGTTAGTATTTGGTATATACCTCTAGTACAAAAATATTTTAATCAAGACCTAACAGTAACGATGTTGGACGTTGGACAGGCTGAATCCATCGTGATTGAACTACCACATAATCAAGGTGTATATGTGATTGATGTAGGTGAGGAAGTGTCTTTATCAAACAGTGAAGAACATTTAAATTTCGAGCGTATAATTAAGCCTTTTCTTTGGTCAGAAGGAAGAGGAGCAGTGAATGGATTATTTATCAGTCATTTTGATCATGACCATGCAGCCTCGTTAAAGCCGTTTGTAAAAACATTTAAACCTGAAGCTATCTATACGCATCCTTTTAACTCAATTAACCATGCCAATCATATAAAACTTCAGGCTGGAATGAAGCTGATTGCTGGGAAGGTATTAATTAAAGTATTGTCACCTAGTTATGAAAACGTTGAAATTGATGAGAATAATCGTTCATTAGTGTTTTTGTTAACTTATGAAGATTTTAATATATTATTTACTGGCGATGTAACGGGTGATATTGAAGCAACCTTAATTAGTGAAAATCGCTTACAAGATGTTGATGTACTTAAAGTGGCACACCACGGAAGTAAAACATCTACAACTGATGTCTGGCTAGACACCATACAGCCCGAAATGACCTTAATTTCAGTGGGGAGGAAAAATCGTTACGGACACCCAGATCCAATGGTCATAGAGAGACTTGAACAGCGAGGCATTGAAATTTTAAGAACTGACTTACAGGGTGCAATAACATTAAAATATGCTAATGGACAAGGCACGTTAAGTAAAGTTAAGCCATAAATTAGAGTAGAATACAAAAAAGACTGTACCTTTTAGATACAGTCTTTTTACGTTACATTCATTTCGTCATTCTAATCTTTATTAAGAACCAACCACTTTAAAAATTGTTCCAATAAAGAAAATAACCAAGAAGAAAATGAATGATAAGCTGAAACCTTTGATGGAATCGACGACATCATTATTTTTTGATTGTACATCTTTTTCAAATTCGTTCACGGTTATCCCTCCTACGCTACATTTTAGTATAATTCATCTCTCTAAAAAAATCTATCACTTTTTTAGGTTTTCAAAAAACTGTAGAAATTCGTTAACTGTTAAGAGTTAACAGCAATATTATAAACGATTACGCACAAAATAACTATACAACAAACGCCGCTAAAAATAAAATTTCCCGGGATTTTATTTTTGGCGTTTATATAGATATTGGGGGGAGCTTTGACGTTCCCCTCTTTATATGTGTTAAAAACCCTTGTCATCTGTGCCGGTTCGTTATACGATAAATGGCATAGAAAGGTGTTGAAAGAGATGCACGCACAGGAATTCATAAATGGTAAATCCCATCGACTGGTTCCTATTTATGTATTATATGGGGAAGAATCCTATTTTATACAAGAAGCAAAAAAACGAATCGAAGGGTTAGTTGAAAAAACAGATCCTGAATTTGATCGTAATACATATGACATGGAAACTACTCCAGTTCAAGAGGCGATTCATGATGCTGAGACTTTTCCATTTTTTAGTGAGAATAAATTAATTGAAATTCAACGGGCTTACTTTTTAACAGGTCAAAAATCTAAAACCGATGTAGAACATAATTTAGATGCACTCGAAGAATATGTTAATCAACCAGTTGATTTTTCAACCTTAGTTATTATTGTACCTTATGAAAAAATGGATCAACGAAAGAAGATCGTTAAAACCTTAAAAAAATTTGCGACGTTTATAGATTGCTCATCACCTAAAGCTTTTGAAATGGGACAGGTAATTAAAGGCCTTGCTGAACAAAAAGACTTAGTTCTAACAGAAGATATTATTGAATTATTTACAGAGCGAGTAGGTGAACATATTGAAGCGGCTCAACATGAGCTAGAAAAGTTGAAGTTATATTGTGGAGACCAGCAACCTACGATTCAGGATGCAAGTGAAATTGTATCTGTTCATGCCGAGGCTAATACGTTTAATTTAATTGATTACTTAGTTGATTTTAAGGTAGGAAGAGCAGTTCAATTAGTGAAAGAGCTAAAGAAACAAAATGAAGAGCCTATTGGATTATTGGCATTAGTGAGTTCTCAAATAAGATTGATTTTACAAACTAAATTATTAAAGCAAAAAGGCTATCAGCAACAACAAATTGCAAACGCAATACAATCACACCCATATGCAGTTAAAATGGCATTAAAAAGAGAAAGACGCTTTTCTGATCGTGCTTTAAAAGAAATGCTAATAGAAGCGGCAATTACCGATGAAAAAATGAAAACTGGGAAAGTCGAACAGTGGCTGGCTTTTGAGTTGTTTTTACAAAGAGTTGTCCAAAGGTTAAAGCAGGCAAGTTAATAAAAGATATAAAAAAATCCATTTCGTCTTGAAATGGATTTTTTAGTGCTCTTTATTAGTTAGCTAATTGATTAACTTTTGACATTAGTGAGCTCTTCTTACGGTCACCATTGTTTTGATGAATGATACCTTTTTGAACTGCTTTATCAATTTTGCTAACAGCTGTTGTTAAAGCTTCTTTAGCTGCATCAGCATTTTTCTCATGGACAGCTTGTTCTACACTTTTAATTGCAGAACGCATGTCTGATTTGAACGCTTGGTTTAGCATGCGAGCATCATGGTTTACACGGATTCGCTTAGTAGCTTGTTTCGTATTTGCCACTTTTCTTCACCTCCTGATGAAAATGTCCGTAAAACAATTTTTCTTTAATTATGGACAAAAGTCATTTTATCAAAGCCTACGAGAGTTTTCAATAGTTTGCTGTTAAGATATTTCGCTTGTCATAAAATTGCTCACTCAATTCGTTTATTTTAAATGACTTCGGTAACAATAAAATTGATAAGGAGGGATTTCATGGAACAACGAGAATTTCGACCAAGAACAGACTTGGCTGTAGAAGCGCAAGAAATGTTTATTGAACAAAATCCAGATAAAAAACATGAACTTGATGGGATTATTATTAAAGAATACGAGCAGGGAAAGTACAAATTGACTAGAGTAGAAATTGATGAAAAAGGTGGAGAACGAGTCGGTAAAAAGGCAGGAAACTATGTCACCATTGAAGCTCAAGATTTACGTAATATGGATCCTAAATTTGGTAGGCAATCTTCAACCATATTAGGTGAAGAGATAAAAAGGTTGATGGAGGAACATTCAATTCCAGAAGATGCAAGGTGTCTCATTGTCGGGTTAGGAAATGGTTATGTTACTCCAGATGCACTTGGTCCACATACGGTTAATAAGCTATATGTAACGTCACACTTATTTAAACTACATCCGGAGATGGTTGGTGAAGGAGACCGCCCTGTATCAGCATTCACGCCAGGTGTAATGGGCCTGACTGGTATGGAAACAAGTGATGTTATCTTTGGTGTTGTTAGAAAGACAAACCCGGACTTTATGATTGTTATAGATGCTTTAGCGGCGCGTTCTGTGGATCGTGTTAATACGACTATTCAACTATCTGACACAGGTATTAACCCTGGCTCAGGTGTTGGAAATGATCGAAAAGAAGTTAGTAAAGAGACTTTGGATATTCCAGTTTTTTCAATTGGTATACCAACTGTCGTAGATGCGGTTACGATTACAAATGATACCATTGACTATATTTTAAAACATTTCGGTAGAGAAATGGAAGAAGGCGATAAGCCTGGTAAAGCACTTACTCCAGCAGGAATGGACTTTGGTGAAAGACGGAATTACACAGAAGACGATCTACCCGATGAAGAAGCTAGACAAACATATTTAGGGATTGTTGGTGCCTTAAAAGAAGATGAAAAGCGTCAATTAATAAGAGAAGTTTTAAGGCCGACGGGTCACAATTTAATTGTAACCCCTAAGGAAGTTGATGAAGTTATTGAGTACATGAGTGAAATTGTAGCTTCCGGAATTAATCAAGCTTTACATGAGTCAATAACTCCAGAAAACGCAAAACATTATTTAAATTAATTTGTTCTACCTTTTCAACTTACTGAATAGAGTTTTAATAGAACTTCAGTAGAAAGGTTGAAAAGGTAAATGAAGAAAAAAATACAAATTAATTGGTCGCAAATTAAGAGGGTTAAACAGCATCCCTTTCTATTATTTCAAATTTTCTTTATATGTCTGATTTTATTTGTACCTATATTTTCAATAAAACCATTTAGTGAAGCATCGACGAATATTCTCGAAGAATGGCTTAATCAAATCGACGGTGCTTCTTATTCTTTTTTTATGACGATCGATCAGCCTATTTTGGACGGGCTAAACGAACAGCACGATGAACAAATTACAGTAGCTAGTTTCGCTCTTCCGATATTTACTAACTTACCTTACCAAGATACTAGGTTATTGTTTGGTCACGAATTGCCAAGGTTTCCAAATACAAATAGTACGATAGCGGTGGCGGGTGAAGGTACTAACATGTTCTCCACGGTTATTGAAACTGAACCACCTGATTACTTATTCGAAAATCAAGAAGATGACCAACAATCAGAGCAACCACAACCGACTGTCACTGATGAAAATATTTTAGTCTATACAACCCACAACAGAGAATCGTTTCTTCCGCATTTGCCAGATGGCACCCCAGCTAATGTCGTATATCACGAAACAGAAAATGTCATGAAACTAAGTGAAAGGTTTGGAGAAAAGCTAAAAAATTATGGCTTAAACCCTTATGTTGATCGAACAGATTATTGGAGACAACTGCCACCAGGTGGATATAGCCAATCATATGACTTTTCAAGAAAAGTCGTTCAAGAAGTTATGGGTAGTAATGATCAGATGAAATACTTAATCGACATTCATAGAGATGCAATGCCAAGAAGTAAAACTACCGCATCAATTAATGGCAAGTCAGTTGCTCGTTTAGCCTTTGTTGTTGGTGGAGAAAATGAACATTATGAGCAAAACCTACAATTCGCTTCAGAATTACATGACTTGTTAGAAGAGAAATATCCTGGTTTGAGTCGAGGGGTCATTATTAATGAAGGTGCAGGAACAAATGGTATTTACAATCAAGATTTATCTAATGAATCAATTGTAGTCGAGGTTGGCGGGATTGAAAATGATTTTGAAGAGCTGAACTTTGCAATTGATGCTTTTGCTGAAGTGTTTAGCGAGTTTTATTTTGAAAAAGAAGGCGCTACTAGTCAATAAGAAAAGGGGAAATAGTTATGAGAGTACTGTTTTGGATCATCGTCTGTTTCTTTATCTTTTATTTAGGAATGCAAACAGCAACGTCAAATCAAGCTGAACCTGAACGAAACATTATTCAGACAGAAGAGGATTTCAAACAATCAAGCGTCACAACTGAATCATTTAATGATGTTCATGATGAAGTGTTGAAAGAAGAAGTTGAGCCTAAATCTGGTTCATTCTACAGTGTTGCCATGTTCTTAGAAGAATTCGTAAAAACAATATTCTCAGTACTTTTCCAATTTCTATACCGATTTAGTGCCATGTTCTTTTAACTTTGTATAAAACGTAATTTCATTAAAATTTGCTCTGTTACACATTGTTGTTTATATAGTGATTTGCTATCAGTGGATGCTTTCCGTGGGCACGGCTTTCATGTATCTAGTAGAAGGGATTCTATTCCTTCTACTAGAGGATCTTCAGCTCGTGCTGTTCTCGCGACTAACAGGACGTTCTAGTGTTGGCGTTGGTTACAGGACGTGACCGTTTTTAGCCGACCAGGAGTCGCCACTTTCGCGCATCACAATTTAACAAATCTTTTGAACATCTATACATTAAATAACTATCGACTTTTAGCTTGAGAATAAAGTAAATTAGTATGTTATTAGAAACTCATTTTAAGGTGGGTTTCTTTTTACTTTTGCAAAAGATTGAATAATATAGGCGCAATTGCTATAATCGAGCTAGCGTTAATGGACGTAGAAACAGGAGTGATGAAAGTTGGCAAAACAACAGAATGTCCGAAATTTCTCGATTATTGCTCATATTGACCATGGAAAGTCAACATTAGCAGATCGAATATTAGAAAAAACTAAAGCTTTAACAGATCGCGAAATGAAAGAACAATTCCTAGACGCAATGGATTTAGAACGTGAGCGTGGGATTACAATTAAATTAAATGCAGTACAACTAAGACATGAGGCAAACGATGGTGAAGATTATTTATTCCACTTAATTGATACACCTGGACACGTCGATTTTACATATGAAGTATCAAGGAGTTTAGCTGCTTGTGAAGGTGCTTTGCTTGTTGTTGATGCAGCTCAAGGGATTGAAGCACAAACGCTAGCTAATGTATATTTAGCACTTGATAATGACTTAGAAATTATTCCGGTTATTAATAAAATTGATCTACCAAGTGCTGATGTTGAACGTGTTAAACAGGAAATTGAAGACGTCATCGGCATTGATGCGGATGATGCTATTTTAGCTTCAGCCAAAGATGGTGTTGGAATTGATGAAATCTTAGAGCGTATTGTGACAGACATCCCTGCACCAGCTGGGGATCCAGATGAACCGACTAAAGCCCTTATTTTCGATTCCTTATACGACCCATACAGAGGAGTTATCGCTTATATATGTATTAAAGAAGGTAGCATCAAAGTCGGCGATGAAATTAAGATGATGCAAACGGGTAAGACATTTGAAGTTAATGAATTAGGTGTATTCACGCCTAAACCAATTAGTAAAGATGAGTTAACAGTTGGTGATGTAGGGTTCCTAACAGCATCAATTAAAAACGTAGGCGACTCTCGAGTAGGGGATACAATTACTCTAGCAAATAACCCAGCAGAAGAACCGTTACCTGGGTACAAGCGTTTAAACCCAATGGTGTACTGTGGTTTATTCCCAGTGGATGCGGATAATTACAACGATTTACGTGAAGCGCTAGAGCGTTTGGAATTAAATGATTCATCTTTACAATATGAGCCTGAAACATCCCAGGCCCTAGGATTCGGCTTTCGTTGTGGGTTCTTAGGTCTTCTACATATGGAGATTATTCAAGAACGAATCGAACGCGAATTCAATATTGATTTAATCACGACAGCTCCAAGTGTAATTTATGAAGTAGAGATGAATGATGGAGAAACGATTAATATTGAAAATCCATCATTAATGCCTGAATCTAAAAACGTAAAAGAAGTTCGCGAACCATTTGTTAAGGCAACTATTATGGTACCTAATGATTTTGTGGGGCCAGTTATGGAAATTTGTCAGAAAAAACGTGGCCAGTACATCGATATGCAATATTTAGATGAGAACCGAGTTAATATTGTTTATGAGATTCCATTATCGGAAATCGTATATGACTTCTTTGATCAGCTAAAATCCCAAACTAAAGGATATGCATCATTTGACTATGAGTTAAGTGGCTATAAAGCATCAAACCTAGTTAAGATGGATATTTTATTGAACGGGGAAACAGTTGATGCATTATCGTTTATCGTTCACCGTGATTTCGCTTATCACCGTGGTAAGCATATCGCTGAAAAATTAAAGAAAATTATACCACGTCAGCAATTTGAAGTGCCGGTTCAAGCGGCAATTGGAAATAAAGTGGTGGCAAGAACGACCATTAAAGCTATGCGCAAAAACGTTTTATCTAAATGTTATGGTGGAGACATTTCACGTAAAAGAAAGCTTCTTGAAAAACAAAAAGAAGGTAAGAAGCGTATGAAGATGGTTGGTAAAGTGGAAATCCCACAAGAAGCATTTATGTCTGTATTAGAAATGGATGATGATTCATAAGGGCGGCCAAATGGTCAGCCCTTTTATCTTGTAACTAGGAGGTGGCAGAATTGGACCGCTCAGTTTATATACACATTCCGTTTTGTCATGAAATCTGCCATTACTGTGATTTTGCAAAAATATATTATAACAGAGAATTAGCAGATGCATATTTAAAAAATCTGAGAAAAGAAATGCAACTATACCTTGGAGATCAAAAGATTTCTCCTCGCTCTGTTTATCTTGGTGGAGGGACACCAACTAGCCTTAATGAACAACAATTAGAATATTTACTTAGAACGATCAATGAGTTTATTCAAGTGGAACAGGTGGAAGAGTTTACGATTGAGGCTAATCCAGGTGAGTTTGAGGAAGGCCATGTTCGAGTTATGAAAGAGTATGGGATCAACCGAGTATCCTTAGGGGTGCAAGTTTTAGATGACGACTTTCTAAAACTATTAAATCGTAACCATACTGTAGAAGATGTGACGAACACAGTACAGGTGTTGAAGAAATATGGATTAAATAACATTAGCATGGATTTTATATATGCCTTACCTGATCAATCCATAGAACATTTTAAACAAACACTTGATTTAGCATTAGCATTTGATTTACCACATTACTCTGCCTATGCACTTCAAATTGAGCCAAGAACAATCTTTCATATGCGTCACCAACAAGGTAAATTAAATAAACCACCTGAAGAAGATGAAGCAGAAATGTTATCTATGTTAATGGAAATGATGGACCAAGCGGGTAAGAAACATTATGAAATAAGTAATTATGCTGTACCTGGTTATGAAAGTAAGCACAATTTAACTTATTGGAATAATGAAGAGTATTATGCCTTTGGTGCGGGGGCTCATGGTTACTTAAATGAAGAGCGCTATGTTAATTTGAGACCTGTGAACCATTATAATGACGCACTTGAACATTGGAATAAACCAGTTCTCCACCGAGACTCTATAACATTAAAAGAAAAAGTAGAAGAAGAAATGTTTTTAGGGTTGCGAAGAGCAGAAGGTGTATCTGATCAAGAATTTAAAGCTAAATATAATGTTTCCCTATTTGAATTATATAATAGCGAGATTGAATCCCTTGTTGAAAAAGGCTGGTTAATTAATGACGGAACGCGTATTTATTTAACCGATAAAGGTCTTATGTTTGGAAATGATGTTTTCGCGTCATTTTTGTTAGAAGAAGATACTTATAAAAAAGTGTTTAATAATTGACACGTTAATATGATTTTGATAATTTATTATTAGAATTAGCACTCGAAACAACTGAGTGCTAACAGGGGTGATAGACATGTTGACAGATCGTCAATTACTAGTGTTAAAAGTGATTGTTGATGACTTCATAGAGACCGCTCAACCCGTAGGTTCGCGTAATATTGCTAAGAAAGAGAATGTATCTTTCAGCCCTGCGACCATTCGTAATGAAATGGCTGACTTAGAAGATTTAGGGTATTTAGAAAAAACTCACTCTTCTTCTGGGCGTATCCCTTCTGAAAAAGGGTATCGATATTATGTCGATCACATAATGTCTCCGTTGCAGTTATCTAAACATGAAGTGAATCAAATTCAACAATCATTCAGTGAACGTATGATGGAGTTAGAACGTGTTATGCAGAACTCTGCACACATTTTATCTGAGTTGACAAGGTATACAACACTGGTGCTAGGTCCCCAAGTTTATGAAACAAAACTTAAACAGTTACAAATTGTTCCGTTAAATAACCAATCAGCAATTGCCATACTTATTACAGATAAAGGACATGTGGAACACCGTTCTTTTGCTATTCCTGAAGGATTGGACCAGTCCGATTTAAAAAAAACAGTTAATATTCTTAATGAAAAATTAAGTGGAGTCCCAATTGTATATCTTGACAGATTTATTGAAACAGAAGTTAAGTATCTTCTCAAAAAATATACAAATGACTTTCACAAATCTTATCAATTACTTAATCAAGCCTTGTTTACAGAACAACCTACTAATCTATACGTAAGTGGTAAGACAAATATATTATCTCAACCGGAATTCGCTGATGTCGATAAAATTAGATCTCTATTTGACATTATGGAAAGTGAAGAACAGATTGCCCCTGTCTTAAAGAGTGAAGATGAAGGACTGCACATTTATATTGGGCAGGAAAATAAGATTGAAGAAATGAGTAACTGTACCTTAATCACAACTACTTACTCACTTGGTGATAATCAGGTTGGTACGATTGCGTTACTCGGGCCCACACGTATGGATTATGCGAAAGCTGTATCGATTTTAGATTTATGGAGTGGCCAAATGTCCCAGACATTACAGAAGTGGTTTACTGAACAATAAAAGCGGAAATGCTTATATTGTTAAAGTGTTATAAAAAACTTGGCAAGATTCAATAGCCAAGTTTTCTTACGGTTAAATACTTGTCATTTTCTGAATTCATGGTATATTTAACAATTGGAAAAGGAAGGGAATCGTTGGAGGTGACGAAATGGATAAAAAAACAATGAACCAAGAACAACAAGAAGAAGTTACTAACGATGAACAGGTCGAAGGAAGTAATGAATCTGTTAATGAAGAACAAGAGCAACACAGCGATGAACAGCTACAAAAACAAATTAAACAACTTGAAACTGAAAAAGAAGAATTAAAGAACAAGTTTTTGCGTACACAAGCCGACTTTGATAATTTCCGTCGTCGTACTCAAAAGGAACGAGAGAATGACTTGAAATATAAATCCCAAGAGTTAGTTACGGAAATTTTACCTGTATTAGATAACTTTGAACGAGCACTTCAAACAGAAGTGAACGATGAAGGAAGTCAGTCATTTGTAGAAGGAATGAAAATGGTATATAACCAGCTTCATCAAGCACTTGGAAAAGCTGGAGTAGAAGAGATTCAAGCGGAAAAAGAAGAGTTTGACCCTAACTTGCACCAAGCCGTGATGCAAGTGCAAGAGGAAGGCTATGAATCTAATCAAGTGGTTGAAGTTCTACAAAAAGGTTATAAATTGAAAGATCGGGTAATCCGACCAGCAATGGTTAAGGTTAATGAATAAAAAAATAATAATTGACACTAAGAATAAGGGAGGATTTATCAATGAGTAAAATCATCGGTATTGACTTAGGTACAACAAACTCATGTGTAGCAGTTATGGAAGGTGGCGAAGCAAAAGTCATCCCTAACCCAGAAGGAAATCGCACAACACCATCTGTTGTGTCGTTCAAAAATGGTGAACGCCAAGTAGGTGAAGTCGCGAAACGTCAAGCGATTACAAACCCTAATACGATTCAATCTATCAAACGTTATATGGGTACTAATCATAAAGAAGAAATTGAAGGAAAAGAATATACGCCTCAAGAAGTTTCTGCGATTATCTTACAGCATATTAAAGCTTATGCTGAAGATTATTTAGGTGAAGAAGTGACTAAAGCTGTTATTACAGTACCTGCTTACTTCAACGATGCAGAACGTCAAGCAACAAAAGATGCAGGTAAAATCGCAGGTTTAGAAGTTGAACGTATTATCAACGAACCAACTGCGGCTGCTTTAGCTTATGGTATTGATCAAGATGAAGATCAAACAGTACTTGTTTATGACCTAGGTGGAGGTACTTTCGACGTTTCTATTTTAGATATTGGCGATGGTACATTTGAAGTTGTTGCTACAGCCGGTGATAACAAACTTGGTGGTGACGACTTTGACCAAGTGATTATTGATCATATGGTCGAAGAATTCAAAAAAGAAAATGGAATTGATCTTTCTCAAGATAAAATGGCTCTACAGCGCTTAAAAGATGCTGCTGAAAAAGCTAAGAAAGACCTTTCAGGTGTAGCTCAAACTCAGATTTCACTACCATTCATCACTGCAGGTGAAGCAGGTCCATTACACTTAGAAATGAATTTAACTCGTGCGAAATTCGAAGAATTATCAGCGGATCTAGTAGAAAGAACGATGAAACCAACTCGTCAAGCTTTAAAAGATGCTGATATGTCAGCCTCAGAAATTGATAAAGTTATTTTAGTCGGTGGTTCAACTCGTATTCCTGCTGTTCAAAAAGCTATTGAAAAAGAAGTTGGAAAAGAACCTTCTAAAGGTGTTAACCCTGATGAAGTAGTTGCGTTAGGTGCTGCTATTCAAGGCGGAGTCTTACAAGGTGATGTGAAAGACGTTGTATTATTAGATGTCACACCACTTTCATTAGGAATTGAGACAATGGGTGGCGTATTTACTAAATTAATCGAACGTAATACAACAATCCCGACAAGCCATTCTCAAGTATTCTCTACAGCAGCTGACAACCAAACGGCTGTAGACATTCACGTGTTACAGGGTGAACGTGAAATGGCACAGGACAACAAGACTCTTGGACGCTTCCAATTAACTGATATTCCACCAGCACCACGCGGTGTACCTCAAATCGAGGTTAAGTTCGACATTGACGCAAATGGAATTGTTAACGTTAGTGCGAAAGATATGGGAACTAACAAAGAACAATCCATTACGATTAAATCTTCTTCAGGCCTTTCAGAAGAAGAAGTAGAGCAAATGGTTAAAGAAGCTGAGGAAAATGCAGAAGCAGATAAGAAGCGCCGTGAACAAGTTGAACTTCGCAATGAAGCTGATCAACTAGTCTTCCAAACTGATAAAACGATTAAAGACTTAGGCGATAATGTATCTGATGAAGAAAAACAAAAAGCTGAAGATGCTAAAGAAGAGCTTAAGAAAGCTCTAGAAGGTGAAGACTTTGAAGAAATTAAAGCTAAGAAGGAAGCGCTAGAACAAGAAGTTCAAAATCTTTCAGTTAAACTATATGAGCAAGCTCAACAACAAGCTCAGCAAGCTGAAGGTCAAGCTGGTGAAGCTAATAATGACGACAACGTGGTTGATGCAGACTACGAAGAAGTTAATGAAGACGATAAAAAATAACTTTTACTTAAAAAGTCAAAGTCAGGACAATCTTGACTTTGACTTTTTTTCAGCATCATCATTTAGGACTAAAATAAACGTTTTTTATTCTTAATTAAAATACTGTTTATTTTAATTATTCGTATATTCCCTTAAGTGATTGCAGTAACAAAGATGGTAATGTTATGATAAAATCTATGCGAGAAGGTACGGGAGAGTGATCTTCAATTGAGTAAACGAGATTATTATGAAGTACTTGGTGTGTCTAAAGATGCATCTAAGGAAGAAATAAAAAAAGCATATCGTAAACTAGCGAGAAAATATCACCCTGATGTTAGTCAGGAAGATAATGCCGCTGATAAATTTAAAGAAGTTAAAGAAGCTTATGAAGTGTTAAGTAATGCACAAAAACGTCAGCAATATGATCAGTTTGGCCATGCCGGAACTCAACAAGGTGCTGGTCAAGGTGGATTTGGCGGCTTCGAAGACTTTGGCGATTTCGGTGATATCTTTGATATGTTCTTTGGTGGCGGCGGTAGAAGACGTCGTGACCCGAACGCTCCAAGACAAGGTCAAGATCTTCAATATACAATGGAAATAGAGTTTGAAGAAGCAATCTTTGGCAAGGAAACCACGATTGAGATTCCTAAAGAAGAAAATTGTGATACTTGTGACGGGTCTGGTGCTAAACCTGGTACATCAGTTCATACGTGTCAACACTGTCATGGTACAGGACAATTAAATGTGGAGCAAAACACGCCGTTTGGTAGAGTCGTAAATCGTAGAGTTTGTCACCATTGTCAAGGAAGCGGAAAGCAAGTTGAAGAAAAATGCCAAACTTGTGGTGGTGATGGGCAAGTTAAAACGCGTAAGAAAATTGATTTACGCATTCCAGCTGGAGTGGATGATGGACAACAGATTCGTGTAACTGGCCAAGGTGGTCCAGGTGTGAACGGAGGACCTGCTGGTGATTTATTTGTTGTCATTCGCGTGAAACGTCATGAATTCTTTGAACGTGATGGCGATGATATACTATGTGAAATGCCTATTACGTTTACACAAGCAGCATTAGGTGATGAAATTGAAGTACCTACTGTGCATGGTCGAGTTAAGTTAAAAGTTCCTGCTGGTACACAAACAGGTACCCACTTTAGATTAAAAGGTAAAGGGGCCCCTAATGTGCATGGGCATGGTCAAGGCGATCAACATATTTTAGTTAAAGTTGTTGTTCCAAAGAGTCTAAATGAGCGTCAGAAAGAGCTATTAAGAGAATTCCATGAATTAAGTGACGATCATGCTTTAGATGAACAGCAAGACAACTTATTCCAACGTATGAAACGTGCTTTTAAAGGTTAATAGGTTAAAAAATATAAAGTGAGTGATCCGTTATGAAGTGGTCGGAGTTAAAGGTTCATACTACAAACGAAGCTATAGAGCCAATTTCTAATATTCTTCATGAAGCAGGGGCAAGTGGTGTAGTTATTGAAGACCCACAAGATTTATATATCGAAGATGATGTTAAGTTGTTCGGTACAATCTATGAGCTTGACCCAAGTAATTACCCAAGTGAAGGTGTTTATGTGAAAGCTTACCTTCCAGTGAATAGTTTTTTAGGTGAGACCGTAGATGAAATTAAACAATCTATTAACAACTTAGTTAAATATGATATCGATATTGGCCATAACAATGTTACGATCTCAGAAGTCAATGAAGAAGAATGGGCAACAGCTTGGAAAAAATATTATAAACCTGTGAAAATATCTGAGAAAATTACTATTACTCCAACTTGGGAAGAATATGAACCTGTAAGTAGTGATGAAATTATTATTGAGCTTGATCCAGGTATGGCTTTCGGAACGGGGACACACCCAACAACTGTATTATCAATACAAGCTTTGGAACAATATGTAGAAGAAGGGGATATTGTTTATGATGTTGGGTCTGGATCAGGCGTTTTAACCATCGCGGCAGCTCACTTAGGTGCAAAATATATTAAAGCATTTGACTTAGATGAAGTTGCTGTTAAAAGTACTCAAATAAATGTTAAATTAAATAACGCACAAGACCGCGTAGAAGCTAAACAAAATAATCTATTAAACGAGGTTGAGCCTGGTGCAGACCTTATTGTCTCAAATATATTAGCAGAAATTATATTAGAGTTTATAGACGATGCTTATGAAAAAGTAAAACCAGGTGGATACTTCATCACGTCTGGAATTATTCAAGGAAAAAAAGATGTGGTGAAAGAGGCTTTAAAATCATCAGGGTTTGAAATTGTAGAAGTAAATGCAATGGAAGACTGGATTTCTATAGTTGCCAGAAAACCTAGATAAATGAGGTAACAAACATGCAACGCTATTTTATCCCATCAGATCAATGGAAAGATGATACGGTTACTATTATAGATGATGATTATCACCATATTGTTAATGTCATGCGAATGAAAGAAGGGCAATCTGTTATTTGTAGTTCAAATGGATTGTCCTATCTGTGTGAAATTAAACAAATTGATGATCGTTCCGTTATCTGTGAATTAATCGAAAAGTTAACAGAACAACAGGAATTACCTATAAGTGTAACTTTAGCTCAGGGTTTACCTAAAGGTGATAAATTAGATCTAATTGTTCAAAAATCCACTGAACTAGGAATGGAACATTTTGTTCCATTACAAATGGATCGGACTATTGTAAAATGGGATCATAAAAAGGAACAAAAAAAGCTAGATAGGTTACGCAAAATTGCTAAAGAAGCTAGTGAACAATCTCACCGTTCAATTGTTCCAGTTATTCATGCAAAGCAATCATTAAAAGAACTAATCCAATCCAAAACATATAATCATCTCTGGGTAGCAAGTGAGTTAGAAGCTAAGGATGATACGAATCATTCCTCATCATTCAAAGCAGCTATTCAGCAAGTTAATGAAGGTGACCATATTTTAATAATTGTTGGACCTGAAGGCGGTTTTTCAGAAAAAGAAATTAGTTATCTAAAACGACAAGGATGCCAATCGATTCGGCTTGGCCCAAGGATTTTAAGGACTGAAACAGCCCCATTATATGCTTTGTCAGCTATATCATTTTATTTTGAAGAATGGAGGTGCGAAGTGTGACAACTGTAGCGTTTCACACTTTAGGGTGTAAAGTAAATCATTACGAAACTGAAGCCATTTGGCAATTCTTTAAAGAAAACGATTACGAGCGTGTCGATTTTAATCAACACTCTGATGTTTACGTAATCAATACGTGTACAGTTACTAATACAGGTGATCGTAAAAGTCGTCAGGTTATACGACGAGCTGTCCGTAAAAATCCTGAAGCTGTCATTTGTGTAACTGGTTGTTATGCACAAACGTCACCAGATGAAATCATGGAGATTCCTGGTGTTGATATTGTTGTTGGTACCCAAGAACGTCGAAAAATGCTTGAGTACATAGAGCAATATAAAAAAGATCGTGAACCAATTAATGGCGTCAGAAACATTATGAAAACTCGTGTGTTCGAGGAAATGGATGTTCCACAGTTCACAGACCGAACTCGTGCATCACTTAAAATTCAAGAAGGTTGTAACAACTTTTGTACATTCTGTATTATTCCGTGGGCTAGAGGGCTGATGCGTTCCCGTCCACCAGAAGAGGTTGTAAAACAAGCTCAACAATTAGTTGATGCTGGTTATAAAGAAATTGTATTAACAGGTATTCATACTGGTGGTTACGGTGAAGATTTAAAAGATTATAATTTAGCTCAGTTATTACGAGATCTTGAGTCACAAGTTAGAGGATTAAAACGCATCCGTATTTCTTCAATTGAAGCGAGCCAAATTAGTGATGAAGTGATTGAAGTGTTGGATCAATCTGAAAAGGTTGTACGTCATTTACACATTCCTTTACAATCTGGTTCTGACACGGTGTTAAAACGTATGCGCAGAAAATACACAATGGAATTTTACATGTCTAGAGTAAAGAAGGTTAAGCAGGCATTACCTGGCTTAGCCATTACATCTGATGTAATTGTCGGCTTCCCAGGTGAAACTGAAGAGGAATTTATGGAAACATATCGTTCAATTCAAGAAATTGGATTCTCTGAATTACATGTTTTTCCTTACTCACAACGTACAGGAACACCTGCTGCGCGCATGAAAGATCAAATTGATGATGAGATTAAACATGAGCGAGTTCGTAAATTAATTGAGCTATCTAACCAGCAGGCAAAAGAGTATGCTTCACAGTATGAAGATGAAGTACTTGAAGTGATACCAGAAGAAAAGTACAAACGTGACCCTGAAAGTGGGATGTATGAAGGTTACACAGATAACTACTTAAAAGTAGTGTTCCCAGCAACAGAAGATATGGTTGGGAAAATTGTTAAAGTTAAAGTTACGAAAGCTGGTTATCCATACAATGAAGCGGAGTTTGTTCGTGTTATGGATGATGCTCCAGTTAAACAGGCTGCAAATCAATAAGGAGTGAATAAATAATGTCAAAAACTAATTTAGCGTCAATGATCGACCATACCCAGTTAAAACCTGATACACAGTCGGAAAAGATTAATCAAATCTGTCAAGAGGCAAAAGAGAATGGATTTGCTTCTGTTTGTGTGAATCCTACTTGGGTGCCTCATTGTTATGAATTACTAAAAGAGACTGAGGTTAAAGTGTGTACAGTAATTGGTTTCCCTTTAGGAGCTACAACGTCTGAAACTAAGGCTTTTGAAACTAAAAACGCAATTGAAAATGGTGCAACAGAAGTGGACATGGTCATTAACATTGGATCATTAAAAGATGGACGTTATGAAGAAGTTGAACGTGACATTCAAGCAGTTGTAGATGCTGCAAAAGATAAAGCTCTTGTAAAAGTTATTATTGAAACGTCATTATTAACTAAAGATGAAAAAGTAAAAGCTTGTGAATTATCTAAGAAAGCAGGGGCGGATTTTGTTAAAACGTCAACTGGATTCTCTGGTGGAGGAGCAACAGTTGAGGACGTCAAATTAATGAGATTGACAGTAGGACCAGAAATGGGTGTTAAAGCTTCTGGTGGTGTTCGTAGTCTTGACGATGCGAATGCTATGATCGATGCAGGCGCTACACGTATTGGTGCCTCATCAGGTGTTGAAATCGTTAAAGGTAATGTTGCAGATAGCGATTACTAAAATATTAAATCATTATTAATGGCGATTCCTTCAAGAAGGGAATCGCCTTTTTCTCTTCAAATCACTAAACGTTAACAAAGCCTTTTCTTTTAAGGAATAGATGGTCTGTGTATCGTAGTGATAAACTTTATGAATGGCTTCATTAAAATGAAGAATAAAAGTCCAGTTAATACATTATATCCAACTGCAATCCACACAACTTGTTGTTCCGGCACGCTGGATAGCCATTGAGCTAAATTAACAAGAGGCTGACCAACTATTAACGGAAAGGCAATGATGGCTCCTAGTACATTCATCCATATATGTGCGTATGCAGTAATTCTCGCATGGTATGGCTGTCTAAGTGATACTAAATATACTGTGAAACAAGTACCGATATTAGCTCCGAGTAACACGTAATAAATCTGTATTAAAGGAATTGCGCCATCATGTGAGAAACTCATCAGCATACCAGTTGCAACGGTAGACGATTGAATTAACATAGTAAAGATCATGCCGAATATAGATAATGCAACTGGCGAGTTATGTTCTGAATGTACAATATATTGAATCCGGTCGGTTGGAATAATATGAATTAAATTTTCAAATCCGTTTAATGCACTAAAGACAACACCTAAACCGAAAATGATTAGTCCAAAAAGCAATGTTTTTTGGTTGTGAATTAAAATCATGACAAAACCTAAGATTAAACAAAATAACATAAGGTGTACTTCATTCCAAACAAATAATTGTGCTGTGAAAGTTGTCCCAATATTTGCCCCAATTAAATAACTAATCGCGAAGGGTAATGACATTTTCATTGAGGCCAAAAATGTCACAAGTAATGCGATTGAGGCGGAACTACTTTGTAATATTAAAGTGAAAAACAAACCAAAAATTAAACCATTGAGTGGAGTTAGTTTTGGTGTTAATTTTCCAAGTTGATTATATGTTAAGCCTTTAATTCCAATTCTCATTAGTGTGATTCCAAATAAGAAAATACCTATGAACAGGAAGATTTGCATTATAACGTTATACATGTCCAACACCTCATTTAATTTTATGGAAAAGTTGTATAAACATGAATAAAAGTTTGATGGTTATTGATTTTTATAGAAATGTTTAATATAATAACTAAAGATGTGTGAAAGGTGCACATGTTTTATTTTGTGTTTTATTTGGAGGGAGGGTTGAGCATGTCAAATACAACTCGCGTTAAAAAAAATGAGTCAATTGAAGATGCTCTTCGACGCTTTAGACGTAGTGTTTCAAAGAACGGCACATTGTCTGAGTATCGTAAGCGTGAATACTACGAAAAGCCTAGCGTACGTAGAAAGAAAAAGTCAGAAGCTGCTAGAAAGCGTAAAAAATAGAAGAGGGTGTAACATGGAATGACTTTGCTTGAACGTTTGAATCAAGATATGAAACAAGCATTAAAGAACAAGGAAAAAGATCGTCTCACTGTTATTCGCATGGTTAAGTCTTCATTACAGAATGAAGCAATTAAAAAGGGCGAGGAGTTATCTGAAGACGATGAAATGCAAGTGTTAACGCGTGAAGTAAAGCAAAGAAAAGATTCCCTCCAGGAGTTTAAGAATGCAAATCGTGATGATCTAGCAGAAAAAACTGAGCAAGAATTAGAAATTATTCAAGGTTATTTACCAGAGCAATTGTCTGATGAAGAACTTGAGCAAATTGTCATTAATACGATTAATGAAGTCGGTGCATCATCCAAAAGTGATATGGGGAAAGTGATGAGTGCCGTTATGCCTAAGGTTAAAGGTCAAGCAGATGGCTCAAAAGTAAATAAAATGGTCATGAACCATTTACAATAATGACTAAGTAATAAAATACCTAATCCGAAACTTCTTAGAAATGTTTTGGTTAGGTATTTTATTTTTTGGCTCTATAATATTTGTTGGGGTAAAGGTTATTTTCTGATAATTCACTATGTGTTTTAAGGGGAACCTTCCAGGTTAGGCCTTCCCTTTCCGCGGGCGATCCGCGAGCCTCCTCGAACTCCACTA